>CAITAM010000108.1 GCA_903890265.1 uncultured Pseudomonadota bacterium
AACATTTCGACCGAGACCACGCGGTCAAATTCCGTCCCGGCCGGAAATTCGAGCACGTTGGCGTCTGCCGTAAGAACCGTAAGATTCTTCAGGCCCCGCTCGCGTGCCCGGGCCTCGATGTACTCACGCTGGGGCCGTGAGTTCGAGACCGCGGTGATCCTGGCGCCCGGCAACGCCGCGGCCATGTAGAGGCTGAGCGATCCCCAGCCACAGCCGAGTTCAAGGATGCGCTCGCCGTCGGCAAGCCGGGCGCGTTCGACGGTCAGTGCAAGCATCCGCTCCTCGGCAGCACCCAGCCGCTCGGCGCCTGCCGAGACCTCCGCGTGCCGCGGACCGGCCTCATCGAATGGATAAAGGCAGCACGAGTACTTGCGGTGGGGCCCGAGCACGAGGTCGAAGAATGCCGGCGGCAGCTCGTAATGCTGCGTGTTCGCCTCGGCGGTATGGATCGCGATCGGACTCTGGCGGAGCGCCTCGACCAGTGCCGACAGCCGGGCCTGCTGCTCGGACGGCGAGCCCTGCGTTTCCATTTTCAGCCGCATACCCACGAGATGGCGGATCGCCAGGCGGATCAGCCAATCCGGCACCCGGTCCTTTTCAAGCAGCCGGTAGGGCCAGCGGGTTTCCTCAGTGCTCTGAATGATCGCGGTCTCGGACGTCATGGGCAGCTCGTGGCGCAGTGGAGGGGTTCAGTCACGGGGCAGTCGACGCGGGAACCACGGCACAAAGGCGCTGGTGGTCGCCTGGTAGTGCCGATAGGCTTCGCCGCGACTCTTGAGCGACTGCTCTTCCGTGGCTTTGATCCCGGTCACGTTGAGCAGGAAATGCAGCATCAGCGGCGGCATCAGCAGGCCAACGTAGCCCCATGGCGGCGAGCCCAGCGCAAAGGCCGCGTAGGCTACCCAGATAAGCCACTCGAAGAAATAGTTCGGGTGGCGCGAGTAGCGCCACAGCCCGTGATCGCAGACGCGGCCGCGGTTGGCCGGATCCGCCTTGAAGCGGGCGAGCGTCGCATCGGCCATCGACTCGCCGACAATCGCCACCACAAAAATCGCGAAGCCAATCCACTCCACCAACGACAGCGATGGCCGAGGATTGATGCAGGCGACCAGCAGCGGCAGTGCGAGGAAGACGTTCAGCGCGCCCTGAAACTGGAAAAACGCGTAGAACTTGAGATTCAGGTTTCCGCCGGCGCTCCATTCCTCACGCAGGCTCCGGTAGCGACCCTCCTCCGGCTCGCCGATGATCCGCGTGGCGAGGTGCAGCGCGAGGCGCAGGCTCCACAGTGCGTACATGCCGCCGATCAGCAGCCTGCGGTACGGCCAGCCGGGGGCGAGCAGGCCGTACAGCAGCGCAAGCACCGCGAAGTGTGACGACCAGCCGAGATCCACGAACGAAAAATTGGCCAGTCGGCGGCCAAGCACCCAGAGCGCCGTCATGCTCGCAAAGCAGAACAGCGCGCCGATCGCGAGCAGCGAGAGGCCGCTCACGACCGCGGCCTCAGGAGTACATGTTCAAGCGGTGCGCCGGCGGGCAGCCGCGCGAGCGCGATCAGTACGTACAGCGACATCGCCATGTTACCGAGCAGCATGATCGCGACGAACCAAAGTCCCCGTGCCAGGGCGCCCCGTTCCCGGTACCAGACCCACACGTAGAAGGTGATGAATCCCGCGTAGGCATCGCAGAGGGTGGCGATCGTCCACGCCGCATCCGGGCCCTTCAGTCCGCCAAACTCCCAAACGGGCTGCTTGACACTTGCCCAGGAGGTCACTGCGATCATGCCGGCTAGGATCAGCATGAAAAGCAGACGAACGATGCTGCGGGAAGGCATGGGACATCCTCGGGTGGACACGGTGGCCGGCGACAGAGCCTAGCAGGGTCTGTCCATGGCTGACGATTCGTGGCAGCGGGCTCCGCGGATTCATGCCGCACTGGACCGAAGCGCACTCGGGGGCGGGCAGTCACGCGGGTCCGGCGCGACGGAAGGTGATGTTGTACCGGAACGGCCCGCAGAGCAGATCATGGCCGGGGCCGACTGGCTGCACGCCGTGGAAGTACAGCCGCGCCGGCCCACCCCACACCAGCGCGTCACCGCTCTCGAGACGGACCCGGCGAGGCCGACCGCTGCGCGCCAGGCCATGAAAAGCGAAGCTTGCCGGCAGGCCGAGCGACAGCGACACGATGGGCTGGCTGTAGTCGTGCTCGTTCCGGTCCTGATGCGCTGTCATCCGGGCACCGATGGCGTAGCGGTTGATCAGGCAGGCGTCAGGCAGAAACCCGTCGAAACCGCTACCCGCCGCCAGTCGCACGGCCTCCAGTCGCCACCTCTCGGGCATGGGCGGCCAGGCCTGCCCACTGTCCGGGTCCGTGTCCGCGTAACGGTAACCCCTCGCGTCGCTGACCCAGCCCAGCGCCCCGCAATTGGTCATGGCAACGGACATGCGGCGTCCCCCGGGCGTCAGCATGTGGCGGAACGGGGCACGCTGCGCAACGTCGCCGATCGACCGCAGATAACTGCCGGCATCCAGCGCGCTACGCCAGAGGAACATGCCGGGACCGAGTTCCTCGGCACCGCTGGCGGCAAACAGGTCCGTCACGCGTCAATCGCCGATCGGCTCGCTTACGGTATCGCGGTGTTTGGCGCCGGACGTGGCGGCGCTTGCCGCGTTGGCCGCCGTGGCGACAGATGCGCTGCGCTCAAGCTTGCCCCAGTCGACGTGCGGACCGCGGAGTGCGGTGATCAGGGCCTTGATGGCCACGTAGTAGATGAGCTGCCGGTAGAAGAATCGCTGTGGCAGGAGCCAGGGCAACAGGCGCCAGTCCGCCTTCTTGTCGAGCATGAACCCGATCAGTGCTGTCGCGCAGTCGATCAGCGTGAAAAGCGCGTAGAACCACAGCGCCCGCATGAAGCCCGGGTCCACATCGGCCTGCGGGTGCTGCCAGTAGTCAATCAGCGCGTGCAGACCCGTCCACAGCAGCAGGACGTCCATTATCGGCGAGACAAGGGGAAATATGATCTGGAACAGCAGTACGTTCGGCAGGGCAATCCAGCCGAGCGCGCCGCTGCCTCGCCGGAAGAGCGCACTGCGGTGCTTCCACGCCGCCTGCAGCGTGCCGAACATCCAGCGGAAGCGCTGTTTGACGAAGTCGCGGACCCGCTCCGGTGCCTCGGTCAGCGCCTCGGCACCATCGACATAGGCAATTTGTCGACCGCGTCGCAGAAGCCGCAGCGTAAGGTCCGCGTCTTCCGCCAGTGTGTCACTGCCGAAACCGCCGGCGGCAAGGACCTCACTGCGCCGCCAGGCGCCTACCGCTCCCGGGACGACGGTAATGCAGTTGAGCCGCGCAAAGGCACGCCGGTCCAGATTCTGGCTCGTGATGTACTCGAGTGCCTGCCAGCGCGTGATGAGGTTCATGATGTTGCCGACGCGGGCGCAGCCGGCGACGGCCACAACTTTGGGATCGCTGAAACCGTCCACGAGACGGCGGACGGTATCCGGCAGAAAGACGGTATCGGCATCCAGCGCGACCACTACATCGGAATCGGTGTGGGCAAAGCCGTGATTGAGCGCAGCCGGCTTGCCGGCGTTCGCCTGCTCCAGTACCCGAACCCGCGGCTCGGCACCGAACGTCTCCCGCACTAAGGCAGCAGTGCCGTCGGTCGATCCGTCGTCAACGACGATCACGTCGAATCCGGCGAGATCGGATGCAAGGACGGAGCGTACGGTCGAAACAATGACCGTTCGCTCGTTGTAGGCGGGGACGACCACGCTGACCGACAGTGACGTCGCGGCGGCCGGGCGATGCTCCCGCGCCTGGAATAACGCGAGCACGGCAAGCGTGGCGACGCGCGCGATGCCGAGCACAAGTCCCAGCATGAAGAGCGCCCAGAGCAGCCGGTCCACCCAGGTAATAAGCGCGTATCCGAAGCTCTGCAGGCGGGCTGTTGCTGCTTCGTCCGCCGGCAG
>CAITAM010000109.1 GCA_903890265.1 uncultured Pseudomonadota bacterium
GATCGGTATTCTGCAGCGGCAGTACCGTGTCGTCGGTGTAGACGTGGCCGCTCGAAAGCACCTTGGCCATCATTCGGGCGTGCAGGTCCTCGAGGAGTTCGGCGCACTGCACCAGCCAGTCGGACATCAAACCGTGGGACACCAAATCCCCTCGCGCAGGCCGGGTGTCGCCTCAGGGCGCGAGAATGGGTGCATGGGGTCGGAGGTAAAAATCTGTCGCCCCGACCAATTCAATCCGTCGCCCATGGCGCCTGCGCCCCGCGTGGGTTGACCGTCATCGCCTGCCCGCGCGCGGCCGGCTACGCCTCCAGGGCGCTTCGGATGTCGGTCTTGGCGAAATCGTCGCCCTTGAACAGCAGCGGAATGCCACGCACCTTGGCCAGCGCGTAGCTGAACACGTCGCCAAAGTTGAGTGCCGCGGGGTGGCCGCTGCCCTTGCCGTAGACCACGAAGGCGGCGGTCGCGGCGTCCATGTCGCTTAACGTCGCGGGGGTCACCTGCAGGGGCGGGAGACGAAGCCAGTCGTCCATCAGCGCCACGGCCCGTGGCCCGCGGCGGCCGTGGACGACCATCCGCGCCTCGACAACGGACACGGTGCTGATGAGGGCGGCACCGCTCGCCCGGATGACTTCGAGAAAGCGGTGCCGCTCCGGCTCGCCCAGCACAATCGCGACGACCGCCGAGGTGTCGATGGCGATCAACGCGGCAGTCCGTGGTGATCCCACTCGAGCGGGTCGTGGGCGTCCGCCCGATCGGGAAGTCCATCGATCTGCGCGAGCAGCCGGGCCGTCTGCGCGGGGTCGGCAACGAAGCCGGTATCGGCCGCGAGGCGATCGACGGCGCGCTCGACGAGCGCGGTTTTACTGAGGCCCAGGTCTTTGGCCAGGCGCTCCACCTTGGCCACGACCGCCGGGTTGGCGATCTGCAGTGCCATGACGCTCCCGCTTGGTGAAATGTATACTATCAATATACAATCTCGACTGCCGGGACGCAATCGCGCCGCGGCCGGACTCCCGGCGGGCCGGGCGACGGCTCGCCTTGCGCGGAATCGTCGGCGCGGCGCCTCGGACTCCGGTCCGCCGTTTGGTGGACAATCCCGCGAGGCTCGGCAAGTGTGGGCCGCGTGGCGGTCCGACGGCCTTTGACGTTCGTTACTGAAGGGGAATCCGACATGACTTTGCTGACGACGCCGGCCGTGGTCGCGGCGGTCACCGTGCTCGTCGTGCTCGGCGTTGGCGGTGCGCTGACGACGATCGACGGCTGGTACCGGCAACTCGCCAAGCCGCGCTGGAACCCGCCCGACTGGGTGTTTGGTCCGGCATGGACGGTCATCCTGGGCCTCGCCGGGTGGGCGGGCGTGCTCGCCTGGGGTCAGGCCACGACGGCGTTCGTTCGGGGCCTGATCCTTGGTCTCTTCGCGGTCAATATCGTGCTGCACATGCTGTGGAGCCCGCTCTTCTTCAACTGGCGTCGTCCCGACTGGGCGCTGATCGAGATTCCGTTCCTGTGGCTGTCGATCCTGTCGCTGATCGTGGGCCTCGCACCGTTCTCGACCCGCGCCAGCGTGCTCCTGGTGCCGTACCTGCTCTGGGTGAGCTTTGCCGCGTTCCTGAATCTCACGATCGTGCGCATGAACCCGCCGTTCGCGCCGAAGCGCTAAGGATCGGCGCCAACGCCGGCCGGCCGGACACCGGCAAGGCCACGCTCCCGTGGGCGCGGGCCCGTTCCCTCATTCTCGCCGGGTGACTGGCTCGGCCCCTGCGCAGGCCTGCATGCCGGCCAACACGGCGGCCAACGCCGCACGAGACTGTGATTCGATTGGCAGAGCGGGATGCCGCCGGCCGGCCGCGGTTCAGAAAGGGTTCAGGGCTGCCGTCAACCGGTAGCGACCCGCAACCCTGACGACCGGAGACCGCGCGACCGTGCCTGACGTGTGTGAGCGACCCGCCGCGCCGGATCCGAGCGAGCGAACGGGCCACGGACTCCGGCTGCCCGGCGTGCCTGCGCGGCGCCGGCGGCGGGTCCGCGCGTGAGCGTTCGCGAGCGGCTGACCCGCTGGTGGGGCACGCCCCTGGCGGCGGGCTTGAGCCACGGGCTCGTCACGGCGCTCGCCGCGATCGCCGGCATCGCCTTCCTGTACGGCGCGATGGAGGTGCTGCTGCTCGGCGACCTGCGCGCGCAGCTGCGGCAGATTGCGGTGACGAGCGCCGCGCTCACGGACGTGCCGCTGCAGCAGAAGATCCTGCGCGACGGCAAGGCCGACGACGACACCTACGCGCGCGCGGTTCGCCCGCTCGAGCGGCTGCTCGCCTCGAACCCGGACATCATCTACGCCTGGACCGGCATCATCCGCGGCAACACGGTCTACTACCTCACCGACGGCGACGTCACGGCCGGCACCCGCGCCTTCGACCCGGACGTCGAGCCGCCGATGCCGGGCGAGCGACGGTTGTGGCGGACCGGTGAGATTTGGGTCGACGAGCGGCCGACGCAGAACAGCTGGGGCCCGGGCCTGCGCGCCTTCGTGCCGCTGCGCGGCGACGACGGCGGGCTGTTCGCCTACCTCGGGGTCACCATGCGGGCGGAGCGC
>CAITAM010000110.1 GCA_903890265.1 uncultured Pseudomonadota bacterium
CATGGACGGCGGCGGCGCCGGCAGGCCACCGCCCGCGTTACTTCTTCTGCCGCTTGAGGCACTCGACGTCATCCGGCCGGCAGCCTTCCTCGCCGAGCCCCGTGACGAACACGTCGAGCCAGCCGAGCGCATCCTGGGCCAGCGGCGTCGGCGCCTCCTTGCCGGACGCGGCGCGATCGGCGGCCTGGTTCTGCGCCGACGCGCTCGAACTCGACGCCGCGCTGCTGCCGGCCGAGAGGGCCGCCGCGATGCCGCTCGCCTGCGGCGGCACGCCGGTCGAGGTACCACCCACCGAGATGTTGTCGAGGCCGGCGACGCTCGAGGCAGCGATGTTGAGGTTGCCGGCAGAGCCGATGCCCGCGTCGCCGGCGTTCACCGTGCCGATCGGCGTGATGAGGTCGACGCTGCCAAGCGGCTGGTCCGCCGCGGTCGAGATCGTGCGGATACCCGAACCCGCGACGGCCGCGGCGAAGTTGACCGACACCGAGCCGTCCGGCGCGATCGACAGGGTCGGCGGCGGCGCCGAGATCGCCGTCTTCGCGCCGCGACCGGCGTCGATGCTGCCGGTCGTCGACCAGATGCCGATGTCGCCGCCGCCGAGCGTGAAGATGCGCGAGGAGTTGACCAGCACGTCGCCGTTGGTGAAGACGTACACGTTGCCCGCCTGCTCGGTGACGATGCCGAGGTCGGAAGCCTGGCGCGTGATGTTCTGCTGCGCGAGGAACGCCGGCGTGGTCGCGAGACCCACGTTCAGCAGGCCGCCCGGAGCAAACAGCGACAGCCCACCGCCATCCAGCGAGTAGATGCGGCTGAACGACAGCGTGATATCGCCCTGATAGGGACTCGTGCCGACCACGGGTACCGCCGTGTAGGGTGCCGAACGTCCCGCGGCCGTGTAGGTGGCGTTGATGTTCTGCTCCGAGGTCGCGATCACCGGCGTGTAGGCATCGCTGCCCGGGAACAGCGCGTTGATCGCCGACAGCCCGGCGGAGAAGCGGAACTGGTTCTGCAGCGAGGGCACCGACGCGGTCGAGGCCGCATCGGTCTTGAGCGCCGCCGGCAGCGCATTGAAGTCGGCGAGCGCCGCGCTGTAGGACGTGTAGGTCTTGCCGGTGATCTTGCCGACGTAGCTTTGCAGCGCCGCCTCGAGCACCGGCGAGCCGTTGACCACGAACTCGAAGTAGTTGGTGAGCGAGGTCTGCTTTGCAATCGTGGCCGAGGCAATCGCCGCGGTCGCGTCGCTGACCTTGGTCCCGTCCGGGTTGATGAAGGATGCCGGCACCGGCGCCGCCGTGTCCTCGCGCCCGGCACGGATGAGCTCTGCATTGAGCACCTGGCCGAGGAAGGGCTGCTGCAGGTAGGTCGGGAGCGTGCGGAAATAATTCGCCGCCGCCTGCGCGTCCTCGGTCACGAGGCCGTGCGCACCGACGTAGTCGATCAGCGCCTGCCGGTAGAGGTACACGTCCGGGCGGGTGGAGCCGAAGCTGGCCGTCGTGCCGCTGACCGCGGTGACGACGGCGGGCCGGGTCGGGTCCTCGGCGCCGAGCACGATTTCGCTCAGGAAGTCGGTCGCCGCCGCCGCCGAGCCCGGTGCCGCGACGCCAAATCCGCCCGCCACGCCGGCGAACACGTCGACCGCCGCGCCGCTCGTGGTCGTGAGCTGGCTGTTCGACAGCCTGCCGGTCGTGACGATACCGCGCGACACGCCAAGGTCCACGTTGCGGCCGGCCACCACCTCGAGCCGGCCGCCGCCACCGACGGAGATGCCGAGGTTCGCCGCCGCGGTGCTGAACGACAGGTCGCGCCCGGCACCGATGTAGGTGAGGTCCGAGTCGTTCGGCTGCTCGCCCGTGAAGCTCAGGTTCAGGATGTCGCGCCCCGCCGTGACGAGGGCCGCCTTCGGCACCGTGACCGCGTCGTAGGAAATGTCACGCCCGGCCACCACCGTCGCCGTCACCGTGTCGCCGGCGCGGCGGTCGGACGGTGTCTGCGCGTAGGCATCGAGCAGACCGGACAGCAGGGACGGTGACAGCGCCGAGGCCACCACCGAATCAGGCGCGTTAGTCACGACGACAAAGCCGCCGACCGCCGCCTGGCTCGTGATGTCCCGGCTGGCATAGAGGTTGAGGGTGCCGCGGTCGGACGGCGCGAGGGTCACGCTGTTCAGGATCGTGAGATCCGTGCCGTAGGCCGCGACGTCCAGTGATGGCGCGCCAAGGCCGGTGCCGGCCTGGCCGGCGGCATTGCCGAGGAACGGCGTCACGTTGTTGGCCGGGTCGTACTCGAGCGTCACGCCGCCGCCGAGGCTCGCGACGGCCAGCGCGTCACCGGCCGTGAAACGGTTGAAGTAGGCCTGCTTCGTCTTCGAGGAGGCCGGCACGTAGGGCAGCGCGTTGACCGGCACCTCGGTCTCGAGCAGCAGGTCGCCCTGCGACTGGACGTGGTAGGTGGCGTCGCCGGCGAGCAGCATCGTGCCGATCGGCAGCCCGCTCGCACCGAGCCGGCCGCTGCCGAGCGCGCCGCGGGCGACGATGTCGCCCTCGCCGTGCCCGACGTAGAAGAAGCCGCTCAGCACGTCGCGCCCGGACGTGACCGACAGGTTGCCGCCGCCGAAGTAGGTCAGGCTGCCGTCGGCCGCCGTCACCGCGCTGTCGGTGACCGCCGCCGACAGGTTCGAGATGTCGCGCCCGGCCACGACGTTGACGTCACCGCCACCGAGCGCACCGACCGCCCAGGTGTAGGCCCCGGGCACGAGGCCCCAGTTCGCGACACCGTCGACCTGCCGCACGGGCTGCCAGACCGACGGCGGCGCCTGGATCGCCGGCGCGATCACGTCACGGCCGGCGCTCAGCGTCACGGTGCCGCCGGCGTCCGGGTAGGTCGCGAAATACACCTCGGTCGGCTTCGAACCGCCCGTCGTGATGTTGGTCGTCGGCGCGCCCGGCGTGCCGGCAGTGAACGCGCTCGCGCCGTTGCCGAACACGAGGTCGCGCGCTGCGGCGAGCTCGAGCGCCCCGGTGCCGGTGCGGACGATCGCCTTGTCGGCGAGCGTGAGGTCGGCCGCCGCGTTCCCGACCGTCGCATCGAGCCGCGCCGACGTCGTGTCCGCACCCGCCACGACGACGAGCGACGTCGACGGGCCGGCGAGCAGATCGAGATTTGCGGTGTTCTTCGATCCCACCGTGACAAAGCCGTCGCTGATCACGCCATTCAGGTTGACGTTGCCGGTGCTGCTGCCATCGGCCGCGGCCGCCGCTCGCAGTACGAGCGTCGCCGCATCGCCGGCAAAGCGCCAGCTCGCGAGATTGAGCGAACCGAGCGTCAGGTCGCCGTCCGAGGTCAGGACCGCGACCGGCGACACCGCGACGCGCGCCTGGGTCGCGCTGTCGAAGTGGCCGAGGAGGTTCGCCTGCGCGGCGCTGACGTAGGTCGCGATCTCGGACTTGATCGCATTGAAGTCGGCCGTGCCCGGGTTGTTCGGCAGCGCCGACAGGCCCGGCACGAGCGGTTCGAGGACGATGCCATCGACCTGGGACAGGTCGGTCGGCAGGGAGGTGAGCGCGAGGTCGTTGCCGGCATCGGGCGCCCGGAGCGTCAGGCGCCCGGCGCCAAGGCCCGCCGCCGCGACGTGCGAGGCGGGATCGAGCGCGAGCGAGCCGGCCTGGGTCGACAGCGTGATGCCGCCCGCCCGGCTCGTGGTGTCGGTCGCCGAGGCATTGAGCACCGCGGAGGCGCCGAGCGCCACGCCGTTCATGGCCTCGAGGTCGATGCTGCCGGGCTTGCCCGTGCCCGAGGCGTCGATCGTCCCCTCGACCGAGATGGCGCCGTTGTCGGCCACCAGCGTCACGTGGCGGGCGGTGAGTGCCGCGCCCGCACTGAGGTCCAGGCTGCCGCTGTGGCTTTCCACCGCCTCGCTCGCCGTGAAGCCGGCGCCGCCGAGGGAAGCCGCCAGCGCGTTCAGTCCACCGCTGACCGAGCCCGCGTTCAGCACGAACGTGCCCCCGGCCTGGCCGGTGCCGCCGGCCGCGCCGCGCAGCGTGCCGCCAAGCGCGGCGCTGCCCCCGGCACGGATGTCGAGTGAGCCGGCACCGGCGCCGCTCGCGCCGGAGACGTCGAGCACAGAGCCTGCCGCCGTGCTGACCGCGTCGGCCGCGACGAGCACGACCCGTCCACCGGCCGAGCCGTGCGCTGCGGCGCTCTGCGCCGGCACGAAACCCGCGGCATCGATCGTGGCGGCGCTGCCGAGCGTGATTGCGCCGGTGCCGCTGACGAGGTGCCCACCGGCATCCGTCGCGCCGGTCGCCTGCAGCAGCACCTCGCCGGCCGGCAGCACGAGCGAGGCGTTGTCGGTGATGGTCTGGGCGACGAGGCTCAGCACGCCGCCGCTCGCGAGCGAGCCGCGCGACACCGCCGGTCCGCCGTTCGTGCCGAGCGTCAGCGCACCGAGTGGCGCCTCGAGCGAGGTCGCGGCGCCGCTGCCGGCGGTCAGCGTCGCGGTATCCACCACGAGATCGCCGGTGACCCGGCGCGCAACACCGGCGGGATCCATCGGATCGAGGCGTACCGCACCGGTGACGGTGACGCCGCCGACGCCCAAACCCTGCACCACGTTGGCGGACAGCGTCGTCGTGTCAAAGCCACCGATGCCAAGGACGCCCGGGCCCACCGCGAGCGAGGTCGCCGTGACCTTGAGCGTGCCGCCGGTCAGCGGATCGGCCGTCGTGTGCACGGCAGGCGAGGCGCCATTGCCCGTGAGCACCACGTTGGCCGCCTCGACGGTGGCCGCCGTGCCCGGCACCAGGTTCTCGAGACTGGCCGCATTGAAGGTCAGCGAGGCAAGCGACGGCGAGCCGATGACGACCGGCCCGGAACCCGCCGCCGGATTGAAATCGACGGGGCCGACGGCCGTGAAGCGGGCCGCGCTGCCTTGGTCAATCGCGTTCGCGAGCGCGGTGTCGACGACGAGCTCGTGGCTCGCGCCCGCGCTCGTGCCGAACACCAGCGTGCCGGCACCGAGGGCCCAGTGGGCACCGACGCCGGACAGCGACGACACCCCGCCCGCGCTCGAGGCGAGCGTGGCGCCGCCCGGCGCGTCGACGTTGATCGCGCCACGGCTGGCGACGCTCGCACCCTGCCCGACCGCGACCGTCCCGGTCGCGCTGGCCGCCGCCGTGCCTCGGCCAAGGACGTAATCGGCGAAGTCCGAGACGCCGAGCACGGCCGCGCCGGCCGCGTTCGCGCCGTCGAGCGTGAGCGCGGTCGGCAGCGCAAAGCGCGCGGCGGCCGGCGCCGTGGCCGAGGCAGTCGCGCCCGAGGTCGATGCCACCGAGGCGCCGGCGACGCCGGCGGAAGTTCCCTCCAGCGTCACCGACCGATTGGCGACCAGGAGGACCTCGTCGGCGACGAGACTTGCGCCGCGCGCGACGGTCAGCGTGTCGGTCGTGATGCCAAGGGCCCCCGAGTTCTCGAAGGTACCGCCGAGCACCAGTCGACCGGCGCCGTAGCTGTCGATGGCGCTCGCCGCGACGTCAACCGCACCCGCCGGCGCCGTGGACGCGCCCGTGCCGCCGTCGATGTAGAGTGCCGGCGCGCTGCCGCTGCTGCCGGCGACGGTTGCGAGCGTGAGCACGGCGGCCTGGCCGCCCGACGCCGCGGCGCCTTCGATGACCCCGCTCTGCGCGGCCATCGATTCCGAGACCGTGATGTTGACGGTCGCGCCGTCCTCAGGCCCCCGCGGCGCCGCGGTACCTGCCTTGGCCGCCGCCGCGGCGAAGAAGGTCGAAGCGTCGTGCGGCGTGTAAGTCGCGAGTTCATTGGCGTAGCTGCCGGGCCGCACCACGAAACCGCTGGTCTGCGCACCGGCCACCGGCGCGGTGCCGGTGGTGAGGTAACCCGCGACGATCGTTGCGTTGTCGCTGGTGAGTGCCGTCTTGCCGACCGCAAGGTTCGCGTAACCCGCGACCGGGCTGACGAGGAAGGCCCCCGGCAGCAGTGCGTAGCGCGCGGGCAGCAGCGTGTAGACGCCGGCCGCGAGGCCGCCGCCGGCACCGAGGTAGACGCTCTGGCCGGCCTGCAGGCCGTTGTTCTCGTACGTCAGCGGGTCGAAGGGCGCGACCTCGCCACGCAGCGACGGCAGCAC
>CAITAM010000111.1 GCA_903890265.1 uncultured Pseudomonadota bacterium
AACTCATCTCATCTCAACTCTCTCAACCTCTCTCTGGCTCGCCGATTGCTCGGGAGCAAAGGCAACGTGTTACGTATGCCTAGGTGGCGGAACCCCAAACAGACCTACGCGGTTCCGACACACCGTGCACCAATGATACCGCATCGTTTCGCCGAGGATACAGGCCCACGCACTTCACTGACCGACCGTACCTGCTGCGATGAATCGCGTTTAATGAGATCGGCGACACACTTGTAACTTCCCGTCTTCGGTAAAGATTCGTAACCTGCTGCCGCGGCTCGAAAAGCAGCCGGGGTACAGGCTGATACTTCCTAAAGGGCGTTATAAATGACCGCGGAAAAGACGGCGGACGGCGCTCGCAGATGGCGTGCATGGTCGCTTCAACGCCTCGGGCTTGCTCTCGCGCTGGCAGGCTGTACCGTGGCGTGCCTAGGTGCGGAGCCAGTTGCCCATCCCGCCCACGAGCCCCCGGCTGCCTACTGGCAGCAGTTGGAGGCCCTGTACCCAGACTGGGGAAGAATCAACGCGGACCCGAAGTTCCGGAAGTGGTTGGAAGGGCCGGGGCATACGTTGGAGCGTGGCAAGGTCTACAGTGCCTCGTACGAGCGCGATGATGCAATCGGCACCGCACGGGTCTACGAGCGCTGGACGATGGAAACGACAGGGACGCTGCCTGACATGAGCCGGTCGGAGCTTCTGCGGCTAGGTGGCGTGACCTTCAGAGAAGCCTGCAGCGGTTGCCACACAACACAGGCAGCCAGTCGCCTGATCGTCGGCTTCGCTCAGCGGACGCGTAGGAAGCTCGGGAAGGAGCTTTCTTGGATAACAGAGGCCGATGAGGTCAATCTCTTCTTTGGCGCGGAGCCGGACGGCCGGCACCTCTTTCCCTACCGGGCATCATTCGAAATGGCAGGCGTGGCGACACTCCTGAGTCAGAGCGCCTACGGGGAAGGCGTTCGTGCGGTGCAGCCGGCGATAATCGAGTTAAGCCGGTACGTCGCCAAGATGGCTGGGACCGCTACGAATCTTGATCCGATGCCTCTGGAAGCCATTGGCAAGCAAGCGCGGTAACGTCTACTCTCAGCAGGAGACCGCTCGTTCTCGTCGCTTGGTGTCTACCGCGCGCCGAGAGCCCCCAGCATCAAGTGCGTGGGGGTATATACGGGGGCACGCTGATCGGCTGCGCATCGGTTGTTTCTATATAAAACAATCCGTTAGATGGAATTTGCGGTGGTCAGCGGGCCCACCACGTTGCACCCGGCCAATCGCCCGCGCCACGGCGCGCGCGATCGCTCAGAGCGAACTCAGCGGGTCCTGCGCGGGTTCGACGGCGGACAGCACCCGGTCCGCGGCGGCGTGCATCGATTGCAGCAGGCGGTCGACGGTGACGAGGTCGGCCGCCTCGCAGGCGGTCTCAAGGTCCTCGCACAAGTCGGCGAAGCCACCTGCCCTGATGGTGGCCGCGGCACCGCGCAGGTAGTGCGCGCCGCGGCTGAGGCCCGCGATGTCCCGTCGCGCAAGCTGGTCCTCCATCTCGACCAGCGTGCTGTGCGTGACTTCGGTAAATCGCCGCACGACCTTGCGCATTTTCTCCTGATCGTTACCGAACAGACGGGACAGGGCGTCGCGATCGACGGTCGCCGCGTGGGGCGGCGGAGCCTCGACCACGTCGGCGGCTGGCGCCGGGGCGGGTGCCGCTTGCGTCAGCCAGCGCCGGAGCGTGCCGTAGAGGCGCTCGGGATCGACGGGCTTGAGCTCGAAATCATCCATGCCGGCCTCGAGGCAGCGCGCCCTGTCCTCCGGGCGGGCATTGGCGGTGAGCGCGATGACGGGCAGCTTCAGGCGGTGCGGCAGCTGCCGGGTGCGGCGGGTCGCCTCCATGCCATCCATCTCCGGCATCTGCACGTCCATGAGCACGAGGTCGAACGGCCGGTCGCCGGCCAGCAGCCGCACGGCCTCGCCGCCGGAGCCGGCCACCTCGGTGATCGCGCCGACCGCACCCAGCAGCTCTGCGATCACTTCCTGGTTGGTGGCGTTGTCCTCGACCAACAGCACGCGCGCACCGTGAAGCGCATCGGCGGACGGTGGCGGTGCAGTGGCGACCCCACTCGCCGTGCTGTGCCCGGTGGGAGGCGCCGGGTCCGTGGCGGAAGCCAGCGTCACCTTGGACGCCAGCGGCAGGCGCAGCGCGAACGAGAACGTCGTGCCCTGTCCGACGGTGCTCTCGACCACGAGTTTGCCGCCCATCAGCGTGACCAGCTGGTCACTGATGGCAAGGCCGAGTCCGGTGCCGCCGAACTGGCGCGTGGTGGACACGTCCGCCTGATGGAAGGCGGACATGATCAGCGGCAGTTGCTCGGTGGGAATTCCGATGCCGGTATCGCCGACCCTGAATTCGACCAGCACCCCGTCGTCGCTCGGCGCGCCGGACACGATCGAGAGTCGCACGTAGCCTTGCGCGGTGAACTTGATGGCATTGCCAAGGAGGTTGTTGAGGACCTGGCCGATGCGGTTCTCGTCGCCAACGAGTGGCGGCGGCCAGCCGGATACGGCGATCTGGAAGTCGAGCCCCTTCGTGCGGGCAGAGTCGGCGAACAGTGCCTGGGCCCGGGAGACGAGGTCCGCCACTTCGAACGGCCTGCGGTCGAGCGTAAGCGCCCGGGCCTCGATCTTCGAGAAATCGAGGACGTCGCCGATCAGTGTGAGCAGCGTCTGCGACGCAACCTGGGCCTTCTGCAGGAAACGCTGCTGCCGCTCACTCTGGCGGTCCTGCAGGCAGATCCGCAGGAAGCCCATGATCGCTGTCAGTGGCGTGCGCAGCTCGTGACTCATGTTGGCCACGAACTCTGCCTTCGCCCGGCTGGCGGCTTCTGCCGCGAGGCGCTGTCGCGTCGATTCGGCGCTGGCGGCGGTGGCGAGTGCCGTAGCCTCCGTCGCGAGGAGCAGGTACCCGAGTCCCATGTGCGCAGGCAGGTCACCCATGAGGATGCCGGCGGACTCGAGTTCCGCGACGTGGCGGACGTCCGGCATGCCAACCAGCAGCCAGTGTCCGGAAGGCAGTTCGAGCAGCTCCCCGTGCAGCGTATAGCTCGCTTCGCCCACGCCAAGGTCGAGGCTCATGCCCGTCAGGTTGCCGAAGTAGCGTCGCTCAAGGCGGGCGCGGAACGGGCGCCGCAGCCTAAGGTCGATCTCCGTCGTCGGGATATCGCCGAGCGCCCAGTAGCGGCGCAGCGACGGCGACACCGACAACGGCTGTCCTCCGGCGTCGAAGGTGGCCCTGAACGGCAGGGCACGCTCCAGCGCCGGTCCTTCCAGGGTCAGGACAGGAGTCATCACGCCGGCTTCGTGACCACCGTGACCAGCATCCGCTTGCAGGGCATGCCGTGACTCTCGTCTGCAACGTGCTCGAACGCGACCTTGGTGTCGAAGTGCGTGGCGAGGCCCGTGAACAGGCCTTCGACGAAGGGCAGCAGGCCCTCCCGCTCGGAGTAATAGTCCACCTGCAGGCGATCGTCGGCGAGGGTCAGCACGCGAAACGACGGCGGCCGGTAATCGGGGAAGGTGACCCGGATACGGGCGTGCATGTGGTCGAGGTTCTTGACGAAGGCAACGAAGCTCGTGCCGGTGGCGGACATGAGCTCCGCGTAGTGGGGCTTGGCGATGCGCTCGATCCAGAATTCGCCGAGATCGTGCAGCAGCGTCGGCGCCGCGACCCCAAAGCGGGACACCACGCTGCCGACCAGCCCGTAGGTGAGGGCATCAGGATAGGGCTGCATCGGCTCGAACCGGTCGGGCGTGCCGGCTGCGGCGCGCACCTCATCCCACGCCGCCGCCCCGTAGCGCTCGATGACGTGTTCGCGGACCGCGCTGTTGACCATTCCGTACATCACGCCTCCGGCGACAGGGCCGATCACACGCGGGACACGCTACGCGCTCCAAGCTAGCGGCCGGCCGCGCGCGGGCGCGTCCCGGCGTCCGTGAGTTTACCCAAAAACGCAATTATCGCTGTGGAACTGCGACACACCCACGTGCGACGGCGGTCGCCGCCCTGCGC
>CAITAM010000112.1 GCA_903890265.1 uncultured Pseudomonadota bacterium
CTTTCATGAGGCGCGTTGCTCCGTCGTGCGGGTTGCCGCGTAATAGGTCCACGCGCCGATCAGCGTGAAGAGGAGCGCCGCCGGCCACTGGCCGAGCTGGGCGTAGTCCGGCAGCGCGAGCACGTCGGCCCGCTTGTAGGCGACGATCGGAATGGCGATCACGACGCCCATGATGGCCTCGCCGGCGATGAGACCGGCGCAGACGAGCAGGCCGGACTGCCGGGCACTCTCGAGTGCCGCGCCCTCCCAGCGACGCACGAGGACGCGGTCGACGAAGGTGGCGATCACGCCGCCGGCGAAGATGGGTGTCGACAGCTCAAGCGGCAGGTAGATGCCGACGGCGACCGCGAGGATCGGGGCCCGCCAGCCGGCGCCCGTGCGGGCAAGGTAGGCATCGAGCGCGATCACGACCGCGCCGATCGCCCCACCCAGCGCGACCATGTCCCACGGCAGGTTGCCACCGAAAATGCCGCGCGCCACCGCCGCCATCAGGTTCGCCTGCGGCGCGGCCAGCGGCTCGACCCCGGGGTGTGCGGCGACGCCGATGCCGTAGGCCTTGAGCAGGAGGTTCAGCACCGGCGCCATGACGGCGGCGCTCGCGAGTGCGCCGACGGCGAGCATGACCTGCTGCCGCCACGGCGTCGCGCCGAGCAGCTGGCCGGCCTTGAGATCCTGCAGGTTGTCGCCCGCGACCGCGGCCGCGGTGCAGGTGACGGCGCCGATCAGGATCGCCGCCACCGGACCCTTGTCGGAGCCCGCCGGCAGGAAGAGCAGCAGGATGAGCGAGGCGAACAGGATGGTCGAGATCGTGATCCCTGACACCGGGTTGTTGGACGAGCCGACGAGACCCGCCATGTAGCCGGATACCGAGGAAAAGACGAAGCCCGCGATGACCATGATGACGGCCATCGCGAGCGCGATCCCGAGGCTGCCGACGACGACGAAATACAGCGCATACAGCGGCAGCACGAACAGCACGATGCCGCCGAGCACCAGGTTCATCGGCAGGTCGCGCTCGGTATCGGCCACCGCCCGGCGGTCGGCGCGCGCTGCCGCGAGGCCCGTCGTGATGCCGGACAGCAGCGAGGCGCGCAGGCTCCACAGCGACCACAGTCCGCCGGTCAGCATGGCGCCGACGCCGACGTAGCGAACCTTCATGCTCCACAGGAGGTGGCCCGCCTCGGCGGCGCCGAGCGTGGCGAGCTTCGCGGCCAGCGCCGGATCCTGCGCCGGGGCGAGCGCCGCAAACGCCGGAATGAGCCCCCACCAGGCGAGCAGCCCACCGGCCATCATGAGCGCGGCGACGTTCATGCCGACGATGTAGCCGACACCGAGCAGCGCCGGCGACAGCGCGAAGCTGAACACCACCGGGATGGCGCGGCCCGCGTACCCCGCGACGGCGAAGGTGTCGCTGATCAGGCGCAGCCCGGAGCCGGCGCCGAGTTTGGTCAGCGATGCGATCAGGCCGGCCACGCCCAGGAGTCGCACGCCCTGGCTCGGGTCGGCGCCGACCTTGAGCACCTCCGCCGTGGCCACGCCCTCCGGAAACTTGAGATCCTGCTCGAGGATGAGGGTGCGCCGCAGCGGCACCGAGAACAGCACCCCGAGCAGACCACCGAGCCCGGTGATCGCGAGCACCCAGCCGTACGGAAACGTCTGCCAGTGGCCGAGCACCACGAGCGCCGGCAGCGTGAATACCGCACCGGCGGCAATCGACGAGCCGGCCGAGGCGCCGGTGGCCACGATGTTGTTCTCGAGGATGCTCGACCGACCGAGGAGTCGTAAGACCGCCATCGAGACCACCGCGGCGGGAATGGCGGTGGCTACCGTGAGTCCGGCGAAGAGTCCCAGGTAGGCGTTCGCCGACGCGAGCAGCATCGTCAGGAGGATCGACAGCACGACCGCGCGTACCGTCAGCTGCGGGGGATTGGGCTCGGACATGGGCTTAAGGGACTCCCGGGGAGAACACCCCGTGTTATTCGACGCCCGCCATCAGCCGCTTCACCGGCCGGGTGAGGAGCAGCATCACGACGGCCGCACCGAGGCCGAGCAGGAATACCTGCATGAACTGCCCCGGGAACGCCGCGACGTTGTCGGCGGAAAAATTACCCGCCGCGATAC
>CAITAM010000113.1 GCA_903890265.1 uncultured Pseudomonadota bacterium
ACGACTGGTAGGTAGAACAGGGGATAGATCGCCGAGCCGTATTTGATCGTGCCTAGGTATAGATAGAGTTCGATGCCCTCGGCGGTAGTTGCATAGGTTTCGAGGTCACGAAATTCGAGGAACGCGTCGGACGCTGCAAACTCCTCGAAAAATCTCGACAGGCAGTCTTTGACGAACTCGAGGCCAAGCAAGTCCCGTGCGGTGTTCTGCAACTCGTTGACCTGACGGGACGTCGTCAGGCGCGCCAGAACGTCCGGAAGTGCTGTGTCGAGCGGCTCTGCCAGCGCGGCGATCAGGTCGCTCTCTGCGCTAAACACCGCATCGACGGACGAAAAGGCCTGCGACTGCAGGGCGGTGTCGAGATACGACAGCATCGGACGAACGATGTTGATGCCAAGACTATCCGACAGCTCCTGCCGCACCAGCATCACCCACTCCTCTGGGTGGGATATGGACTTAGGGAGGGACGCGTGGGCCTGTTTGATGACTGCCACCCGCACGGCCTCCACGGCGTCTTCCGACAGGGCCGCAGTCTGCTCGCGCAAAATCTTGCGCAACGGTTGGCTTAGCGTCCGGGTATGCAGCCTCGGTGAAAGCGCAATGTGGGCCTCGTCCCAGGGCTTCTGGAGCTGTCGCCAGACTTCTGCCTGTAATGATGGATAGGCCGCCAGGGACATCCCCGCTTTAAACCCAGATTCGGTTTGCAGGATGACCCGCCGGCGGGGCGCCTGTTGACGCTTGAAGTCAGATTCCAGGAAGTCCAGAAAGTACTGGGACACTTTGATGCTTAAGTCTTTGAGAGTCTCTGGAAGCATCGTCCACTCTACCTTCGCCGGATACGAGTCTCACATTTCAACGTACATCCGATCGATGCGCTAGGACCGCTGGCAGGCGCGTGCCGCCGGCACCGGTCGCCTCCGGGGTCCGCTGTCGCTGCCGCCCGCGCTGCGGGCCGGCTTCGCCGCCCTCCTCCGCCCTCGCGCAGGACCCTGTCCTGATCCTCAGACCCTTGACCCCGTTCCTCCTGGCCGCATCACCGGGTCGCTCTGCCCCGGCACCGATCGCCTACCGGTGCGAACTTAACCGCGTGCGCTCGCGATCCAGGGGCGCGCATGAACGGCCGACGCCCCGCATGCGGTCCCCGCCACTAAAGCGCGCCGTCCGATTTTCGACAGCAAGGCTCGGGCGCTGCCGGAGCAATTTCCGCGACTCGACGTCCACCTGGGGCCTGGACCGTAGTTCCCGGGCGACCTTTTCAGCCGTGTCGACGCCGTGTGCGCATCGGTCTCGGCACAACGTATGTAAGCCGATGTTTTATATAGCCATTATTTGGATCCGCGTGTGAGCCAATCGGCACTGCGAACGCACTTGCTCCGTGCTATCTTTTTGCCATGGCTACGAAACGACGCGCCAGTATCCCCCGAGTCGAACCCAAGCGGTCGGCGCCGGCCCGTGCGAAGGTCCGAACGTCGATCATTGGTGCCACGATCTTTGAACCCGACCTGATGCCCAGCCGTCGGGGCGAGCGACTGCTCGAGGCGCTCGACCGCCTGCAGGCCCGTGGCAT
>CAITAM010000114.1 GCA_903890265.1 uncultured Pseudomonadota bacterium
CCGACGCCTCGGCGCCGGGCAGCCCTCCGTCGGCGGACCGGCTCCCGGCGGGTCTGCGGCTCCGCTACCGGCGCGCGCTGAACGCGCCGTGCTCGCTCGTGGCGGCGGGCGAGACGTGCTGGCAGACGCTGCTCGACAGCGGCCGGATACCGGCCGACCTGAAAGACGCGCGTCCGTCGATCACGACGTGCCGCGAGGGCTATGCGTACCCCGGCGTCACGCCGGACTCACCCACACTCGTGATGTACCCGGTCACGGTAATGGCCGGCGGCGGCGCGCCGCCACGGGTCACGCGCACGGGTCGGGTCCGGTGCGGGGTGGTCCCCTGACCCCGGGCGGGACCTTGGCCTCGCGATAAATTAATTCAATTATTTAGGCGGTTTCTAAAGCCGCTTCCGATGCTGTAAAACCATGCCTACACGTTGGTAATGGTGTGTAGCTCGGCATGGCGCTCAACATTCGCAGCCCGGAAACCGATGCGCTGGCCACGGAACTTGCGCGGTTGACCGGCGAAACGAAAACCGAGGCCGTGACCCGTGCGCTACGCGATCGCCTGCTGCGAGTGAAGCGCGCCAGGGGCGGCACCAGCCTCGGTGAAAAGCTGACCCGGATAGCCCGTGAGTGCGCCGCGCTCCCGGTGCTCGACGGCCGCCCGCCCGACCCTCCGGTCAGCTACTGCAGGAGAGCATCGACGCACCCGGGCGGTTGCGTGCCCACTCGGGTCGCCGGGCCGCGTACGCCTCGCGACCCGGCTGTGGCATGTACGGTCGGCGCAGCACGTCCAGGAGCCCCGTTACACCCGAGTAGTCGCCAGCCGTTGCGCGCTCGATCGCCTCGACCGCGAGGTAATTCCGGCAGACGTAGAGCGGGTTGACCGCGTTCATGCGCGCGGCACGGGCAACGGGATCCGTCGTCGGTGCGCCTTCCGAGTGGGCGCGGGCGACGTAGCCCGCGAGCCATTGGTTGAGGCGCGGCTCGACCGCGACACGCTTGGCGTCATCGTAGAAGCAGTCGGCGAGGACGGTGGGACTCGGCGCGGCGAGATCAAGCTCCGCGAGCCGGCGGTAGAAGATCGTCATGTCCATCTCGCCCTCGACCAGCACGGCGCGCAGCTCCGTCAGCAGCGGTTCGTCATCGGCACCGAGCTTTGCCAGGCCGAGTTTCGCGGCGGTGAACGCGCGGTCATCCTGCTCGAAGGTGCGCACGAACGCCTCCAGCCCCTCGTGCAGCGGGTCCTCGTGCCCGACGAGCGGCAGGAGCGCGCCCGCCAGCCGGGTCAGGTTCCAGTAGGCGACCTGGGGCTGATGGCCGAAGCGGTAGCGCCGGCCCTGCGCGTCGGTGGTGTTCGGTGTCCAGCCGGGATCGAAGTTGTCGACCCAGCCGTACGGCCCGTAGTCGAGCGTGAGACCGAGGATGGACATGTTGTCGGTGTTCATCACGCCGTGCACGAAGCCGACACGCTGCCAGTGCGCGACGGTGGTGGCGGTGCGCACGCAGACCTCGTGGAACAAGGCGCCGTAGCGTGCCCGGTCATCCGCCAACGCCTCCGCCACGAGGCCCGGGAAGAAGTGCCGCAGCGTGTAGTCGGCGAGCAGCTTCAGCACCGGCAGCTCGCCACGCGAGGCCGGCAGCTCGAAGTTGCCGAAGCGGATGAACGACGGTGCCACGCGACAGACAATGGCACCGGGCTCGGCGGCCGGTCGCCCGTCGTAGAACATGTCGCGCACCACGGCGTCCCCGGTACCGACGAGGCACAGCGCCCGCGTGGTCGGCACACCGAGGTGATGCATGGCCTCGCTGCACAGGAACTCGCGGATCGAGGAGCGCAGCACCGCGCGTCCGTCGGCCGTGCGCGAGTAAGGCGTGGGTCCGGCGCCCTTGAGCTGCAGCTCGTGGCGCGCACCGGACGGCGTGATCAGCTCACCGAGCGTGATGGCCCGGCCGTCACCGAGCTGGCCCGCCCAGTTGCCGAACTGGTGTCCGCCGTAGTTCGCGCTGTAGGGCTGCATGCCGGGCAGGAGCGCGTTGCCGGCGAACACCGCGGTGAACTCCGGTGTCTTTACCCAGGCAGGGTCGAGGCCGAGTGCCTCGACGACCTCGTCCGCGACCGCGATGAGGTGCGGCGCCGACACCGGCGTCGGGCTGACGCGTGAAAAGAGCGCGCCATGCACCTGGCGTCGCTCCGGTCCCTGCAGCGGATCGCCCGGCAGTTCGCGGACGAACGAATCGTCGAAGGTCAGCATGACCAGAGTCCCTCCCGCGCAGGCACGACCGGGCTGGCAGCACCCGCTGCCCCGGTCCGTGCAGGGACCGGGGCAGCGACGATCAGGCGCGAACGATCAGACGTTCGAATCCGGGAACGCCGACTTGCGCTTCTGGATGTAGGCCACGAGCGCCTCGTCGATGGCCGGGTCGAGATCGGGCGCGACGTACTCGGCCAGCTGTTTCTTCCACGCGGCATTGGCACGCTGGGTCATGTCCTGCGCACCCTCTGCATCCCACTGCTCGAAGCTGTTGTTGTCGGCGAGCGGCGAGCGGTAGAACGCGTTCTCGAAGTTCGCCTGCGTGTGCGCGCAGCCGAGGAAGTGCTTGCCCGGGCCCACTTCGCGGATCGCATCGAGCGCCTGGCCGTTGTCGGTCAGGTCCACGCCCGCGAGCAGCGTGTGCATCATGCCGGCCTGGTCGACGTCCATCATGAACTTCTCGTAGCCCATGGCGAGGCCGCCCTCGAGCCAGCCGGCCGTGTGCAGCACGAAGTTGACGCCCGCGAGGCAGGTCGGCAGCAGCGTCTGCGCCGACTCGAACGCCGCCTGGGCGTCGGAGATCTTCGACGCGCACAGGCTGCCGCCCGAGCGGAACGGCACACCGAGGCGGCGCGCGAGCGCCGCCATGGTGTAAAGCACCAGCGCCGGTTCCGGCGTGCCGAAGGTCGGCGCACCGGACTGCATCGAGATCGAGGAGGCGAAGCTGCCGAGCACGACGGGCGCGCCCGGGTTCACGAGCTGCACGAAGGCGAGGCCCGCGAGCGCCTCGGCCAGCGTCTGCGCGACGGTGCCGGCCACCGTGACCGCGGACATGGCACCGGCCAGGATGAACGGCGTGATGATCGTCGCCTGGTTCGCGCGGGCGTAGACCTTGGCCGCACCGAGCATCGTCGCGTCGTAAGTCATTGGCGAGTTGACGTTGATCAGGTTGATGATGGCGGTCTTCGGCCGGCCCGTTGCCGGGTCCATGAAGTCACCGCCAAAGGCGATCTTCGCCAGTTCCACCGAGTCCTCCGCGCGCTCCGGCGCCGTGACCGAGCCCATGAACGGCTTGTCGCTGTACTTGAGGTGCGCGTACACCATGTCGAGGTGGCGCTTGTTCACCGGCAGGTCGACCGGTTCGCAGATCGTGCCGCCCGAGTGGTGCAGCGAGTTCGCCATGTAGGCGAGCTTGACGAAGTTCTCGAAGTCGGCGATCCGCGCGTAGCGACGGCCCTCGTCGAGGTTGCGGATGAACGGCGAGCCGTAGGCCGGCGCGAACACCGTGTTCTTGCCACCGATGACGACGTTCCGCGCCGGGTTGCGCGCGTGCTGGGTGAACTCGCGCGGCGCGTGCTTCTGGATGATGCTGCGGCACAGGCCGCGCGGGAAATGCACCCGCTCGCCCTTCACGTCGGCGCCGCCCTTTTTCAGGATCTCGAGCGCTTCGGGGTCGTCACGAAAATCGATGCCGACTTCTTCCAGGATGGTGTCGGCATTGGCTTCGAGCAGGGCGAGGCCTTCCTCGTCGACCACCTCGTAATACGGGATCCGGCGCGTGATGTACGGCGTCGAGTTGCCCGAGCGGGCGGCCCGCGCGGCGCGCTTTGCGTCGCGGCCGCCGGCGCGGCGGGTGGTCCGTGTCGAATCGGTCGTCGGCTCGGCGGTCGTCGTGTCGTTCATGACGGTCTCTCCATTGCGGGCGGCGGGGCCAAGGTGGCCGCTGGACGGGGGTCCGTGCGGCGGCGTCGGCCGAGGCCTACGGGACGCGGGTCGCGCTGTGGTAAAGGACGAGTATGGTCATCGACGGCCGTGCCGGCATAGCCGTTTGCGGCAGAGACTTATCCGTAACCGTCACGCCTCCGGTCCGGACGCCCGCCGGCCGGCCAGCGCCCGCAGAATCTCGGCGTCGCCGCAGACACCGACCCAGCAACCGTCGTCGACGAGCAGCACCGGATGCCCGCTCAGGTCACGTAACTCTATGATTTCCCTAAGGCTCAGGTCGCTCGGCGCGTGGTGAACCCGGACCCCGGCCTGGCCCACGGGCCCGACGTCGTAAGCGACGCCGTCGATCGCGACGCGGGCCGGCACGCCGGGCCCCGGATCCTTGACGCGATAGCGGCCGGCCGGGTCGAGCAGAATCGACGCGCCATCATGCCCAAGGCCTGACCTCGCGCGCATCACCATCGCCGCGGTGAGCACCGTCAGCGGGTTCATGTGGCGAACGAATTCGGCGACGTAGTCATCGGCCGGTCGCAGCACGATGTCGGTTGCCGTGCCCGACTGCACGATCCGGCCGCCTTCCATGATCGTGATCCGGTCGCCGAGCTTGAGTGCCTCGTCGAGATCGTGACTGACAAACACAATCGTCTTCTTGACCCGCTCCTGCAGCGCAAGGAGTTCGTCCTGCAGCTTGCCGCGGATCAGCGGGTCGAGCGCCGAGAACGGCTCGTCCATCAGGAGCACGTCGGCATCCGTCGCAAAGGCCCGCGCGAGGCCGACGCGCTGCTGCATACCGCCGGACAGTTCCCGCACGTAGCGGTCGGCCCACTGCGTGAGTCCCACCAGCTCGAGCTTCTCGTCGACAATCCGCGTCCGCTCGGCGCGCGAGTCACCGCGGAGTTCAAGGCCAAAGCCGACGTTCTCGCGCACGGTGCGCCACGGCAGCAGGCCAAACTGCTGGAACACCATCGCGATGCGCTGGCGGCGAAGCCGGCGCAGGGTCGTGCTGCCACAGGCCGCGACGTCGACCGCGGTGCCGCCGTCATCGATCAGCACCTGGCCGCGGGTCACGGGGGTGAGCCCGTTGGCGGCGCGCAGCAGCGTCGACTTGCCGGAACCCGACAGTCCCATCAGCACGGAGATCTCGCCGCGCCGCACCGTGAGCGACGCACCGGCAACGCCGACGACCACCCCGGTCGACTGGGCGATGACCGCGCGGGAGCCACCGGCATCGAGCTGGCGCAGGGCATCGCCGAGCGTCTGACCGGCAGCCCGGCGTCCCTGGCCGGGGAACAGGATGTCGACCGCACGGAACTCGAGCGCCGCGGTCATGCTCGGTCCCCGCGTTCGGCCGGGCGCGTGATCCGGTCGAGAATGATCGCCAGCAGCACGATCGCAAAGCCTGCCTCGAAGCCCATGCCGATCTGCACGCTGTTCAGCGCCCGCACCACCGGCACCCCGAGGCCGCCGGCACCGACCAGCGCGGCGATGACGACCATCGACAGGCTGAGCATGATGCACTGGGTAACGCCCGCGATGATGGTCGGCGCCGCGCTCGGCAGCTCGACCTTGAGCAGCATCTGCAGCCGGGTGGCACCAAAGGATTCGCCGGCCTCGAGCAGCGCCTTCGGCACCGACGAGATGCCAAGCTGCGTGAGGCGGATCGGCGCCGGCAGCGCAAAGATCACGGTCGAGATGACGCCGGGCACGACCCCAAGGCCGAACAGCACCAGCGTCGGGATCAGGTAGACGAAGGTGGGTAGCGTCTGCATGAGGTCGAGCGCGGGTCGGAGCGC
>CAITAM010000115.1 GCA_903890265.1 uncultured Pseudomonadota bacterium
AATTCTCGAGCTTGTCGTTGCGCGCCGCGGTGTCGGCGCGGATCGTGTCGACCTTAGCCGACAGCTCGTCTTGCTTGGCGTTGAACGTCTTCAGCCGCTCGTCGTCACCCTCGAGCGGGTTCCTGGCCGGCGCAAGCGACGCCGCGGCCGACGTCGGCGCAACACTGGAGAGCGGATCGTAATCCACGCGTCACCCCACCGATCTGAGACCCATGCCGGCGAGGCTGCCGGAGAAGTCGGCGATCGACTTCGACAGCGCCGCGTCCTGCTGCATCGAGGCCTGCATCAACTGGCTGTAGAGGTTCGCCGAGAACTCACTCTCGCTGACGCCCTGCTGAAGCAGGTTGGTGGCGATCTGCGCTCCTTGTGCGACCGTCGTCGCCGACAGATTCGCCAAGTCCTGCATCTCGGCGCTGGAGCCGGTCTGGCCGCGCTGTGCGTATTGCGAGCGGATCGTCGCCGCGGCGGAATTGTAGGCCTGCGTGAGCCCCGACTGGACGCCTGGCGGCAGCGTGCCGGAGGTCAGGTAGTTCTCCAGTTGCGCGCCCTGCTTGGCCATCGCGGCGGCCTGAGACTGGAGTTGTCCCTCGAAGGCCGGCTTCTGACTGCCTTCCAGCATCGACGCCAGGAGACCGCCGCCGCTGATCGCCAACGGCCCCCAAGTCTTCAGCGAGCCGAGCAGGCCCGCTCCGGTCGAGGCGGTCGGCGCCGCGGCGGCAGCCGTGCCCGTCGCCGAAGCAAGACCTGTCGGGGCGCCCGACGCGCCCAGCGCCGTGGCGGCCGTGTCGCCTGACAGACCAGCCGGGGCCGAGGCCGTCTCGATCAGCGACGGGTCGACCGAGCCGAGCACGCCGGTCGTCGTCGGCGAAGCCGCGGCGCTGGCCGGGGCTGCAGCCGCGGCCGCCGAGCCGGTCGACGCTCCGCCGCCCACCGCGGCGCCCGTCGTCGAAGCCGGCGCTGCTGCGGTCGTAGCGAGCGGCGTCGCTGCTGTCGTCGAACCGGGCACGCCGGTTCCCAGAGCGCCCGCCGCGGTCCCAGCGAAGTCGGCGAGCGGCGCTGCGGCGAGCGAAGCGAAGGAGCCGCCGATGTCGGCGGCGGAGAGGCCGGCGCCGGTCGCGGCGGCGTCGAGGCCTGGAGCAGCGGCGGCCAAGAGACCGGTCGTCGCCGCGGAGTCGGCGCTGACCGTGCCGAGCGCGGCCGCAGTCGCCGCGTCCATTCCGCCCGCGCCAGCCGCAAGCAGACCCGTGTCAGTCGCCGCGGCCGTCGTGCCGGCGATCGCCGCGGTGTCAGCCGCAGCCGCAGTGCCGGCCGCCACGGCGCCGGCATCCGCCGCGGCCGTGCCAAGACCGAGCGCGCTGCCCAGCCCGCCCAGGCCCGTGCCGATCGCCGTACCGACCGCGCCGATGTCACCGACGATGCCAGCGATGATCGGGTCGAGAACTGCCTGGATGCCCATCAGGATAGCCTCTTCTGGTGCCCGATCTCGATCGTCGCGTAGCCGCATTTCTCCAGCAGCCCATGTAGCGCCGGATGCGCCGCCTTGCTATTGACGGAGACGAACTGAACGCCGAGACGCGCCAGCTCCGCGTCCCAGAACGCGACCAGCGCCG
>CAITAM010000116.1 GCA_903890265.1 uncultured Pseudomonadota bacterium
TCCGTCGCGCGCTGAGCGGCTCCCCGCGCGGCGCCGCGGCACCACCGGCGAAAGACATCGGCGAGGCAGACCCATGACCGACGTACCGGCGACCATGCAGGCGATCCAGTGCCACGGCCAGGGCAAGCCCGACGTGATGCAGCTCGGCACCGTCGCGACGCCCGTCCCTAGGGCGGACGAGGTGCTGATCCGGGTCGAGGCCGCCGGCGTCAATCGCCCGGACCTCCTGCAGCGCGAGGGCCGCTACCCGCCGCCGCCCGGCGCGAGTCCGCTGCTCGGGCTCGAGGTCGCGGGTGTCGTGGTCGCCCGGGGCGCTCAGGTGTCGCGCTGGCAGGCCGGGGATCGGGTCGTCGCGCTGGCCAATGGCGGGGGCTATGCCGAGTTCTGCGCGGTGCCCGAGGGGCAGTGCCTGCCCTGGCCGTCCGGCTGTGATGCCGTGACCGCCGCGGCGCTGCCAGAGACCTATTTCACGGTGTGGGCGAACCTGTTTGAGCGCGGTCGGCTCGGCGCCGGCGAAACGGTACTGGTCCATGGCGGAACCAGTGGCATCGGCGTGACGGCCATACAACTCGCCGTGGCATTCGGTGCGACGGCGTACGCCACCGCGGGGTCGGACGACAAGTGCGCGGCGTGCGTGAGCTTCGGCGCTGCCGCTGCCATCAACTACCGGAGCGAGGATTTCGCCGCGCGCATCGACGAGCTGACGGCGGGGCGGGGCGTCGACGTCGTGCTGGACATGGTGGGTGCACCGTACTTCAGCCGCAACGTCCGCTGCCTCAGCCGCGACGGGCGGCTGGTGCTGATCGCCTTCCTCGAGGGCGCGACGGTCGAGCAGTTTGACCTGACGCCGATCATGACCAAGCGCCTCGTCGTGACCGGTTCGACGATGCGGCCGCGCACCAGTGCCGAGAAGGCCGAGATCGCCCGGGCGCTCGAGGCGATGGTGTGGCCGCTGCTCGGGCAGGGTCGCTGCCGGCCACCGATCTACGCGACCTTCCCGCTCGCGCACGCGGCCGAGGCGCACGCGCTGATGGAGTCGAGTCGCCACGTCGGCAAGATCGTGCTCTCGGTCAGCGGGTGACGGGCTCGGACGCGCGCACCGGACCGGCGCGGCGGGCGCTGGACGCCCGGGCCTACGCGCTCATGGTCCTCCTCTGTCTGGTCTGGGCCTGCCAGCAGGTGGCCATCAAATGGACCGCGCCGGACATGCCGCCGGTCTTCCAGCTCGCGGTCCGTTTTGCCGGCGCGGCACTGATCTACGCGGGGCTCGTCGCGGCAAGCGAGGGTCGCAATGCGCTGCGGGACGGCACGCTGCAGGCCGGCCTGCAGGTCGGGGCGCTGTTCGCGCTCGAATTCCTGCTGGTGGCCGAGGGACTGAAGTACACCACCGCCGCGCACGCGGTCGTCTTCCTCTACACGGCGCCCGTGTTCTCGGCACTCGGCCTGCAGATCCTGCCGGAGGAGCGCCTCGCGCCGGTGCAGTGGGCGGGCATTGCTCTTGCCCTGCTCGGTATCAGTGTCGCTTTGCTGGACCAGCGCCAGCAGACGGGCTCGCTGTCCTACGTCGGCGACGGGCTGTGCCTTGCGGCAGGCGCCATGTGGGGGGCGAGTACCGTGGTGCTGCGCCGATCGCGGCTCGCGGGAGCCGCCGCGATCAAGACCGTGGCCTACCAGGTCACGATGGGGGCCCTGCTGCTGGGCGCGTACACGTTCGTGTCCGGGCAGACCGACCTCGTCGTCACGCCGCGGCTCGTCTTCAATCTTGTCTTCCAGACCGTGGGTATCGCTTTCCTGAGCTACCTCGGCTGGTTCTGGCTGTTGCGTGTCTACCTCACGTCGCGCCTCATGCTGCTCGCGCTGATGACGCCGTTGTTCGGCGTCGTGCTCGGCGCGGTGCTGATGGGCGATCCCGTCGATGCGCGCTTCACGCTCGGCACGGTGCTGGTCCTCTGTGGCATCGCGATCGTCAACGGCGCCGAGCTCCTGAGCCTGCGCCGCTAGCGTGCGCCGCTAGCGTGCGCAAGTCCCGCTGCCCCTGACCCAGACCGTCAGGACCGGCGCGTGCGGCCGCTCCCGCACGCCCGTCGTGCAGGTCGTTTGCACGAGCAGGGCCAACCCCGCCCCGGCGGCAAAGGCGGCGGCCGTCGCCGCTTCCGCTGCGCTGTGGTTGATCATCCAGAAGCGCCCCTGCGGCTCGAGGTTGGCGTGCACGCGGGCAAAGAGGGCCTGCGGCCGCAGGACCGACAGCGGCAGGCGCCAGCCCAGCACCGGCGCCGGGGTCACGAACGGGAAGAACGCCGTGATGACGTCGGCTGCGCCCGTGAAGCGCGCGTAGTCCGCCACTTCGAACCGGGCCCCGGGCACGGCGGCCACGTGGGCGGCCGCGATCTGCGCGCGACGGAATCCGCCTTTCAGGCGACGGAACCCCTCAAGCTCCACGCCGACGAGCTCGGCGGCA
>CAITAM010000117.1 GCA_903890265.1 uncultured Pseudomonadota bacterium
CTGCCGGCCGTCGCGCGCGAAGGGCAGCGCCGTCTCCAGCGCGCGCCACGCCGCCTGGCGCCCGGCACGGTCGCCGTCGAACGAGAACACCACGTCGTTCGCGACCCGGAACAGCCGGTTGAGGTGCTCCGGGGTCGTTGCCGTGCCAAGGGTCGCCACCGCGTAATGGATGCCGGCCTGGGCGAGGCGCACGACGTCCATGTAGCCCTCGACGACCAGCAGGCGGGTGATCTGCCTGAGTTCGGTGCGCGCCTCGTACAGGCCGTACAGCTCGCGCCCCTTGTGGAACAGCACGGTCTCCGGCGAATTGAGGTACTTGGGCTCGCCCTGGTCGAGCACCCGGCCGCCGAAGCCGACCACCCGCCCGCGGGAGTCGCGGATGGGGAACATCACCCGGTCGCGGAACCGGTCGTACAGGCCGCTGGACGCCTTGCCGGGTTGTGCCTCGCGCTCGATGACGAGTCCGCAGGCGAGGAGCGCCGTTCGCCCCGCTTCCGTCGAGCCGAAGCGCCGCAACAGCGCGTCCCAGCCGGGCGGCGCGTAGCCGAGGTGATAGCGGGCCGCGGTCTCGCCGGTCAGCCCGCGCGACTTCAGGTAATCCTTGCCGCGGTCCGAGTCCTTCAGCTGGTCGCGAAAATGCTGGTCGGCCTCCTGCATCAGGGCGTAGAGGTCCGCTTCCTGCCGGTCGCGGTCGCTCGGGCCGGCCGGTCCCTCTCTCGGCACCTCGAGTCCCGCGCGCTGGGCGAGATCCTCGATGGCCTCGACGAAGCTCGTGCGGTCGTGTTCCATCAGGAAGCCGAGCGCCGTGCCGTGCGCGCCGCAGCCGAAGCAGTGGTAGAACTGCTTTTGCTGCGACACGGTGAAGGAGGGGGTCTTTTCGCCGTGGAACGGGCAGCAGGCCTTCCATTCCCGACCGGCCTTCTTCAGCGGCACACGGGCGCCGATCACCTCGACGATGTCGGTGCGCGCCAGGACCTCGTCGATGAAGGATTGCGGTATGCGTCCGGCCATGCCCTAGAGCATACCGGGCCGGGCCCGCGAACGGAGGCGGCCAAATGCCGCCTCGCGCACCGGATTCAGCTGGCGCCGAGCAGGGCTTTGATCCGCGCGCTGACGTCGGACATGTCGGCCCGGCCGGCGGCCTGCGACTTGACGAGCGCCATGACCTTGCCCATGTCCTTGACGGACGCCGCGCCGCTCGTGGCAATCGCCGCGCGGACGAGGTCGTCGAGTTCTGCGGCAGACAGCTGGGCCGGCAGGTAGGCCTGCAGGAGTTCGATCTCGGCGTTTTCCTTGGCCGCCAGTTCGGGCCGGCCACCGGCCTCGAACTGCGCCACGGACTCGCGGCGCATCTTGACCAGTTTTTCGATGACGCTGAGCACCTGCGCATCGTCCAGCACGATGCGCTCGTCGACCTCACGCTGCTTGATCGCAGACGTGAGCATGCGGATCACTGACAGGCGATCTTTTTCGCCGGCCCGCATCGCGGACTTCATGTCCTCGGTGATGCGTTCCTTGAGGGTCATCGGTGACGGATGCGGCGTGGGCGCGTTCAGCGCGGCGCCCGCATCGTGTCGCGCGACTGGCGCTTCAGGTGGCGCTTCACGGCGGCCGCCTTCTTGCGCTTACGCTCCTGGGTCGGCTTCTCGTAGAATTCCCGGCGCCGCAGCTCCGTCAGCACACCCGCCTTTTCGCAGGCGCGCTTGAAGCGCCGCAGGGCGGCGTCGAAATATTCATTCTCGCGGACTCGTACGCTCGGCATTGGTAGGTCGACCTTCCTGAGGGTGCCGGGCGGGACCCGGCGAAAAGACCCGAGAGTTTAAGGATTTCGGCCATGAAAATCAAAAAGTATTGCCAGACCGGCCCCGGACGAC
>CAITAM010000118.1 GCA_903890265.1 uncultured Pseudomonadota bacterium
ATCTCCTACGTCCGCGACATCACCACGTTTTCGATCGGCGCGATCGGCTTTCTGCTGCTGGCCCATCTGATCATCACGGCCACCACCAACGCGGTGAACCTGACCGACGGCCTCGACGGGCTGGCGGGCGGGACGGTGTTCCTGTGCCTGTGCGCGCTCGCCTGGCTGTCATTCATTACCGGGCAGCACACGCTGACCGGGCTTTGTCTCAGTTTCTCCGGGGCGACGCTGGGCTTCCTGCGCTTCAATACCCATCCGGCTACGGTGTTCATGGGGGACGCGGGCAGCCAGCTGCTCGGCTATGCGATCGGTGGCCTCGCCATCCTCGCCACGCAGGAGAGCAGCGCAGCGGTGAGCGCCTCACTGCCGATTCTGCTACTGGGCATTCCCATTCTGGACACGACGCAGGTGATGGTGCGGCGCCTGATGGCGGGCAAGTCGCCCTTTCGCCCCGACCGGAGTCACCTCCATCACCGGCTGCTCGGTATTGGCTTCGAGCATCATGAAGCGGTCATGGCGATCTATCTCGCCCAACTGCTGTTGCTCATTGTGGCCTACGCCGAGCTGTATCAGCCTGACAACGTCATCCTCCTGACTTATGCGCTTTTCTGCGGTGCGTTCCTTGGCGTTCTGTCGTTCGCGGAGCGGCGCGGGCTGCGGATCCGGGAGCTTGGCCAGAGAGTCGCGGAAGCGGCGCCGCTCGCCCGGCTGGTCGAGCGGGCGTACTCGAGCGGTGCACTGCTGCGCGCGGCGATCGGCCTTCTGGTGGCCGGCCTTGCCGGGTTTGCGGTGCTTACGGTGACCGGCCTCAGTGGGGCGACTCCGGACATCCGCGTTTCGGTTGCGGCACTGGTGGTGGTGGCCGCGGCACTGGTCGTGCGGCGTCGTGACTGGCCGCTGGGACTCGCGGATAAAGGTGTGCTGTACGCGACGATTGCGGCCTATGTGTACTGCGGCGCGGCATTCAGGCCGGATGACGTCTTCCGGCATCACGCCGACTGGTTCGTGCTGCTCGTCGTCGCGCTGGCGACGGTGGTGGCGCTGCGCAGCCAGCAGCGCCGGGGATTTGACGTAACCTCGCTCGATCTCCTCGTGTTGTTTGTGACGCTCGTGATTCCAAACCTGCCCGGCGTATCCGGGCTGATCAACGTGTCGCCGCTGCAGCTGGCGAAGCTGGTGGTCTTCTTCTACGGCATCGAGCTCGTGCTGACCGTGCCCAGAATCAGCCCGCTGGCGATTCGTCTGGCCACCGCCGCGGCGCTGGCGGCGCTGTGGGGCGGTCTCGCGTGGGTTTCGGTCTGATACTTTGATTAGAATGACGCGGGGCAGGTCCGACAGCGGACCGGCCGCGGGAAACCGGACAATGACAACAATGAACAGTCAAACAGGGGCCGCATCGCCCACCGACACGGTGTCGCTGCGCCTTTGGCGCCCCTCCGTCGTGACGTGGTTGCTGCTTGGCATCGCATTGCTGGTATCGGCCTGGCCGTTCATGGAGTCGCTTGCCTGGCTCTGGGAGTCCTGGAGCGGGTCGGAAGAGTACAGCCACGGCGTGATCATGCCGTTGCTCACCGTGTTCCTGATCTGGACGCGGCGCGAGCAGCTGGAGGAAACGCGTCTCGGCGGCAGCTGGGCGGGTGTCGTCCTGGTAGTAGTCGCCTGCCTGCTGTATGCGGCAGGGCGACTGGCGGCGCTGCACGTCATTGACAATCTCGGCTTCTGGCTGCTGCTCTGCGGCATCGCGCTCGCGATGACGGGGCTGCAGGCGTTTCGGATCATCGCGCTGCCCATGGTGCTCCTGCTGCTGGCGATTCCGCTGCCCACGTTCTTCCTTAACAATATCTCCTCGACCCTGCAGACCTGGTCGTCGCAGCTCGGCGTTGCCGTCATCCGCTTCTTTGGCATCAGCGTCCTGCTGCTGGGCAACGTCATCGATCTCGGCCAGTACAAGCTCGAGGTGGCCGAGGCCTGCAGCGGGGTGCGCTACCTTTTCCCGCTCGTGACGATCGGCATGCTGATGGCCTATCTCTATCACGGCGCGTGGTGGAAGCGCGTCGTGATCGCGCTCTCCAGCCTGCCGCTGACCCTGCTGATGAACAGCCTGCGGATCGGCTCGATCGGTGTCATGGTCGATCGCTGGGGTCCTTCACTGGCCGAAGGCTTCGTGCACGAGTTCCAGGGCTGGGCGATGTTCATGCTCACCGGAGCGTTGATGCTCGGACTGCTCGGGCTGCTGCACCGCATGGGTGGCGCGACGATGTCGTGGCGCGAGGCGTTTGGCATCCCGCCGCCGGCCGTTCGCCCGCCTGGCACGTCCGTCACGGCCGTGCCGCCGCCGCGACCGTTCGTGGTGTCGGTGGTGATCATCTGCCTCGTCGCCGTGCTCGGTGAGTTCGTTCACGCGCCGAAGCCGGTACACCCGGCGCGGCAGGCGTTCGTGAATTTTCCGGACCGCATCGACGGCCGCGACGGTCGACGGCAGGGCATGAACGCCGAGTTCCTCGATGCACTGCAGCTCGACGACTACCTGCTGTCCGATTACGTCGGGGCGGACGCCACCGTGGTGGGTCTCTACATGGCGTACTACAACGACCAGCAGACAGGTCGATCCGTGCACTCGCCCAAGTCGTGCCTGCCGGGTGGCGGCTGGGTGATGACCCAGTTCGGCCAGCGCCGGATCGACAACGTCAGCATTGGCGGGCATCCGCTGTACGTCAACCGCGCGATCATCGAACTCGGCAATGACCGGCAGCTCGTGTACTACTGGTTCCAGCAGCGCGGGCGCTCGATCACGAGCGAGTTCTCGGTCAAGTGGTATCTGCTGCAGGACGGGCTGCTCCGGCACCGCACGGACGGCGCGCTGGTCCGGGTCATCACGCCGCTGCCGGTGGGTTCCGACCTTGCCGCGGGGGACGCCCGGTTGGCCTCGTTCATCCGGGCCATGGGGTCCTCGCTGCCCGATTACGTACCGAACTGAAGGTCGCGGCACCGGCCCGGAACCGTTGCCTCCGTGCGCGGTCCACGGGTATATACTCGGGTGCAAGTATCAAGGAGCCTTCCATGGACGCCGCAGGTCTCGGGCAGCACATTTCGCGGCGCTTTGATGAGGACCTGGAGTCGCTCCGCGCCCGGGTGCTCGCCATGGGCGGCCTCGTCGAGCAGCACCTGCAGTCGGCCGTTTCGGCGCTGGTGGACGGGGACAGCGACCTCGGCCAGCAGGTCGCGCGCGAGGACTACCGCGTCAACGAGATGGAGGTGCAGATCGACGAGGAGTGCAGTCGCCTGCTCGCGACCCGCGCCCCCACGGCGTCTGACCTTCGGCTGATCGTTGCGATTATCAAGACCATCACCGATCTCGAGCGCATTGGAGACGAGGCCGAAAAAGTGGCGCTGATCGCCGCTCGGCTCGCCACCATGGAGCGGCCGGCGGACCGCTACCGGGAGATCAAGCACCTCGGTCGGCTGACGCAGCGACTGGTGCACGATTCACTGGACGCGTTCGCGAGGCTCGATGCGGACGCCGCGCTCAGGATCTGCCGTGAGGACCGGGTGATCGACGAGGAGTACGAGGCGATTCAGCGCCAGTGCATCACCTTCATGATGGAGGATCCGCGCACGATGCGTCGGGCGCTGGACGTGCTCTGGGTGGCGCGGGCACTCGAGCGAATCGGCGATCACGCCAAGAACATCAGTGAGTACATCGTCTATATGGTGCACGGCAAAGACATCAGGCACATTGCGCTCGATGACGTCGAGCGCGAACTGAAGCGTACGGGACGGCTCTGACGTGCTGGGCAAGTCGCGGCTGAAATCCGGCGGCCCGTTCCTCAGTGACCGGCCCGCCGGGAGCCGGCGCTGGAACGGGCTTGGGCTGTTGCTGTGTGCTGCGGCGATGGCGTACGCACTTTACGAGCAGCACGTCCGGGGCCTCGAGCCCTGTCACCTGTGTATCTTTCAGCGGGTGGTCGTGATCGCGCTCGGCAGCACGTTCGCCGTCGCGTTCGTCCATAACCCGCGGCGCGGCGGCGGGCGGGTGTACGCGGTTATTTTGGCGGCACTCGGCCTCGTCGGCATCGCGATCGCGGGGCGTCACGTCTGGCTGCAGATGCAGCCGCCGGGGTCGGTAGGCGCCTGCGGCGCGAGCCTTGACGTCATGTTCCAGATGCTGCCGCCGAGCGACGTCCTGATCCGCGTGTTCAAGGGTGGGGCGGAGTGCCAGAAGGTGGACTGGACCTTCCTCGGCCTGTCGATGCCAGCCTGGCTCATTCCCCTGTTCGCGCTGCTGGGCGGCGCCGGGGCGGCGGTGAACTGGGTCCGGCCCAAGCGCCTGCTGCGTTACTGAGCGGGGCCCCGTCCCGCGCCGCCGCTAGTCCGTGGCGGGAGCGGCACGGGCAAAGTCAGCGGACCGCGCGGCCGTCATCGGCTCCTCGCGCACCGGCGTGAGCGCCGCGCCGCGCCGCCCCTCGACCGCGTCCGGGGCCGTCTCCTCGGTGGTCTCGGCGAGGCTCCCGCACGGACGCAGCAGCTTCTGCAGCAGGAAGCCCTCCAGCCGCTGCAGCGACACGCGCAGCTCCTGAATCGTCTCGAGGTAGTTTTCAAAGGCCTCGCGCTGGGTACCGGCGTCGCAGGCGCTCAAGGCACCGGTCAGGACCCGATCAACGGACTGGGTCTCGCGCAGCTGCACGGCGACCTCGCGCTGGTGCCGCGACAGCGCGGCGCGGCCGCGGGCGCTGAGGAAATCACGGCTCATGGGTGCGTTGGCCTGCGACGCGCGTGCGCGGTCGCTCCCGCCGAGGCAGCGTGTGACTCGATCATCCCGATCTCCCCCGTGCCGTGGTTGTGGGTAACCACGCGTGTCCCCGCCCTGGACCTGGTCACCGATCGGACGACGCCATCGCGCTTCGCCCGTCGGCACTCGTATTCACGCGATAGTCGCCGCGGGGCAAGTCAGTGGTGTTACAGCCATGTGGCAGTCGTCGGGTCTCAGCTGAGGAGCCGCTGCAGGATTCCGACGTAAGTGTCCTGAAGCTGGGCCAGTTCGCATACCCGGACGTGTTCGTTGACCTTGTGGATCGAGGCGTTGACGACACCCACCTCGACGACCTCGGCACCCATCGGGGCGATGAAGCGGCCGTCCGAGGTGCCGCCGCCCGTCGACAGGACCGGCGCGTGCCCGGTGGTCGCCTGAAGCGCCGCGCTGACCGCCGCGGACAGGCGGCCGGGCGGGGTGTAGAAGGGCAGCCCGCTGACGAACCACTCGATCGCGTATTTCACGCCGTGCCGGTCGAGTATCTCGATGACCGTGGCCTGCAGCGAGTCCACGGTCTGCGCCGGACAGAAGCGGATGTTGAAGCGGATCTTGGCCTCACCCGGGATGACGTTGGGCGCACCCGTGCCGGCATTGAAGTTCGACACCTGGAACGTCGTTGGCTGGAACTGATCGAAGCCGTCGTCCCAGCGACGCAGCGCGAGCTCGGCGAGCGCCGGCGCAATCGCATGGACCGGGTTCAGCGCGGTGTCCGGGTAGGCGACGTGGCCCTGGACGCCGTGCACCGTCAGGCGGCCGGACAGCGAGCCCCGACGGCCGATCTTGACGACATCCCCGAAGCGCGACTCGCTGGTCGGTTCGCCAACGATGCAAAGGTCGATGGTCTCGCCGCGCGCGCGCAGTGTCTCCACCACGCGGCGGGTGCCGTCGACGGACGGCCCTTCCTCGTCGCTCGTGATCAGGAAGGCGATCCGGCCGCGGTGGTCGGGGCAGGTGGCGACAAAGGCCTCGACGGCCGTGA
>CAITAM010000119.1 GCA_903890265.1 uncultured Pseudomonadota bacterium
CTCGCGGCGCGCGCCGCCGGGCGGCCAGTCGTGGCCTACCCCGACCTGCTGCCGACGGCCGCGGCGATCGCGCGGCTCGCGGCCGACCTGCTGCCGCTGGGTGGCGGGGTCGACGCCTGGCGGCTCGTCCCGACGTACCTGCGCGATGACGTCGCGACCCGCTCCAGCCGTGCGCCCGGCGCGCCGCGTGAAACTGGTAAGATGACGGAAACGTGACGGTTCAGAGACTGTCACGCAGTCTTTGCTTCACCGGGACGTAACAATGCCCCCCTCTAATGACGCGGTTCCCAACCGGCGACGGTGGCCCGCCCCTATGCGTCAGATCCTTATCGTCGAAGACGAGCGTCCGATCCGCGAAATGATCGCCTTTGGCCTGCGCCGAGCGGGTTTCGAGGTGGTCGAGGCGGAGGACTGCAAGGAAGCCCGGACCCGGATGGCCGACCGCCGTCCCGACCTCGTCCTGATCGACTGGATGCTGCCCGACATGAGCGGTCTCGAGCTCACCCGGGCGCTGAAGAAGGACAAGGAAACCAAGGAAATGCCGGTCATCATGCTGACCGCGCGGGCCGAGGAGCAGGACAAGGTGAGCGGCCTCGAGGGCGGCGCCGACGACTACGTGACGAAGCCGTTCTCGCCGCGCGAGCTGCTCGCGCGGATCAACGCGGTGCTCAGGCGTACCGCCTCGGTCGGCACCGACGAGGTGATCGAGGCGGGTGGCATGGCGCTCGACGCCGCCGGCCACCGCGTGACGGTCGGCGAGCGCACGGTGCCGCTCGGGCCGACCGAGTACCGGCTACTGTCCTTTTTCATGACGCACCCCGAGCGGGTGTACAGCCGCAGCCAGCTCCTCGATCGCGTGTGGGGCGGCAACGTCTACGTCGAAGAGCGCACGGTCGACGTGCACATCCGGCGGCTGCGCAAGGCGCTGGAGGCGTTCGACTGTGACAAGTTCATCCAGACCGTTCGCGGCGCCGGCTACCGGTTCTCCGTCCGTCCGATCTGACGCGAGAGGGGGCGGGCCCCTGGCCCGCACCCGCTGAATGCCCCTCAGTCCCGCCGCCGCCGCGTGGTCCTACGCGCTCGCGCGCCTGGCGGCACTGTTCGCGATCGCGACCGCCGGCGGCCTCGTGTTCGGCAACGTCGCCGTCTGGGTGGTGGTGACGCTCGCGGGCTACCTCGCGCTGCAGATCACCTACCTCTACCGGCTGCACCGCTGGCTGCGCCTGCGCCGCACGACGGAGCCACCGGATCTCAGCGGTGTGTGGGGCGACGTGGTCGCGCTCGTGATCCGCATCTACCGGCGCAAGCAGTTCCACAAGCGGCGCATCGTGCAGCTGTTTCGCGAGTTCCGGCGCATGACGACCGCGATGCCGGACGGCGTGATCGTGCTCTCGCCCGAGCGCGACATCCTCTGGTTCAACCGCCCGGCGGCGCAGCTGCTCGGCCTGAAGCGCAAGGTCGACTTCGGCCAGCGCATCAACAACCTCTTGCGCCAGCCCGACTTCGTCCGCTACCTCGACGGCGAGGACTACGCCCAGCCGGTGATCCTGCGTGCGCCCCTGAGCCCCGACTTGTTCCTCGCGGTCAGGGCCGTGTCGTACGGTGCCGGCCAGCAGCTCCTCCTGGTGCGCGACGTGACACGCCAGATCCGCCTCGAGGCGATGCGCAAGGACTTCGTTGCCAACGCCTCGCACGAGCTGCGCTCGCCGCTGACCGTGATCTCGGGCTACCTCGACACGATGGTCGACGACCCCGAGCTGCAGGCGGCCTGGGGTCCGCCGCTCAACGAGATGCGCCGCCAGGCCGAGCGCATGCGTACCCTCGTCAACGACCTCCTCGAGCTGTCGCGCCTCGAGGCGTCGGACGATTTCGCGCCGGAGGACGTGGTGGACGTGCCGGGCATGCTGTCGCTGATGCGCCGCGAGGTGCTGGCACTCGATCGTCACCCGGAGACGGTCACGCTGGAGCTTGAGAGCAGCGCGCTCCTGCTTGGCTCCGAGGCGGAGCTGCACTCGGTGTTCTGGAACCTCATCTCGAACGCGGTCAAGTACACGCCGGCCGACGGCCACATCACGATCCGCTGGCAGAGCGACGCGAACGGCGCGCGCTTCCAGGTCGAGGATTCCGGCATCGGCATCGCCGCCGAGCACCTGCCGCGCATCACCGAGCGCTTCTACCGCGTCGACCCCGGCCGGGCGCGCAAGACCGGCGGCTCGGGGCTCGGGCTGTCCATCGTCAAGCACGCGCTGACCCGCCACGGCGGCGTGCTCGAGGTCGAGAGCGAGGAGGGACGCGGCAGCACCTTCACCTGCCACTTCCCGGCGCGGCGCACGCTCGCGCGGGAGCAGATCGCACTCGGCGCCGCCGGCTGACCGGCCGCACGCCGCGACGCCCGTCACGGTTTGCGCGGTCGCCGGCACGTTTTGACAAAACATCGGACTGCGTCCACGCAGTTGTCACCGAGCCGCGCGACACTCTGGCGACGGGTCGGGGCACGTTGCCCCGCCGTTACGGAGTCGAAGAATGTTACGGACGGTGGGATTCAGTCGCGAGCGCTGCCTGCTCGCGGTACGCGGTTATTGGGACGAGATCGAGACCCTGCTGGACGAGCTCGAGCTGCTCGCGGCCGCCGACCGGCTGTCGGTCCGCAGCTGCCAGGTGCAGTTCGCGCAGCTCGTCCGCGATCTCGACGCCGATCTCGAGGCGCGCCGTGCCTCGAGTGCGATCGTGCGCATGACCGAGGTCGAGGCGAGCCTCTTCCTGCCGGCGCTGCGCCGGGTGCGCGAGGGGCTTCGCGACCTGCCGGAGACCCCCGATCGCAGCTGGACCGAGGCGCTGCGCACCGCGCAGGGCGTGCTGCAGGACGCCTCGCGCGATCTCGCCCGTGAGCGTCGCCCGAGCGGCCCCGAGGAGCGCCTCAGCGCCTGAGCCGCTTCCACACGCGACGCCGGAATCTCGTCAGCTATATCGCTGCGTATTTCGTCAGTTTCTGCCGTATCCGATTAGTTAAAGTTCGGTAAAACAGATAGCTACGATTGTTTATCTCGTCTAGTATCTCGTCATGGGCGATCATGGGCGAGAACAGGCGCTGGTGGAGGCTCTGGCGCGGGGCGTGTCGGCCGTCGCCGATCTCGCGACGGCGCTCGGTCGGTCGGCGGTCACGGTCAGCCGGCAGCTTCGGGCACTCGAGCGCGACGGGCGGGTAGTCCGCACCGGCACAACCCGCGGTGCCCGCTACTACGGCTGCCGCAGCGGCAGCGTGGCGGCAGCCGGCCTGCCGCTCTACCGGGTCACGGTGGCCGGGGACGTGCAGGCGGTGGGCTCCGTGCACGCGCTCGCGGGCGAGCGCTATCTCTCGCGATCGACGCTGCCACGGCTGACTTCCCTGTCGGACGGGCTGCCGTACTTTCTGCAGGATGCCCGGCCGGCCGGCTTCCTCGGTCGGGCACTGCCCGCGGCCTGGCCGGAGCTTGAGTTGCCCGCGCGGGTGACGGACTGGACGGACGAGCACTGCCTGCGCTTTCTCAGTCAGCGCGGCAGCGACGTGCCGGGGGATCTCGTACTCGGCACCGTGGCGCTGGACCGCTGGTGGCAGGACACCACGGCGCCCGTACCCGTGGCCGATCGGTCCGAGGTCTATCCAAGGCTCGCCGCTGCGGCGCTCGCCGGCGATCCGCCGGGGTCGTCCGCGCAGGGCGAGCAGCCCAAGTTCACGGTGTGCGTCTTGGGCCGCGACGGGCCGTCGCACCGGCTGGTCAAGTTCTCGCCACCCGTCGCGACGTCGGCAGGCCGGCGCTGGGCCGATCTCCTGTGCGCCGAAGCCGAAGCCCACGCCCTGTTGCGCGAGCGCGGCATCGCGGCCGCGAAGAGCGAGTGGTTCCTGTCGGCCGGTCGCGCCTACCTCGATGTTGAACGGTTCGATCGACAGGGGGCCCGCGGCCGGCTCGGGGTCGTGTCGCTCCATGCCTACGATGCCCACCACTACGCGCGCCTCGATAGCTGGACGGCGGCGGCCGGCCGGCTGCGGCACGACGGCATCGTGTCCGCGCCGTGCGCCCGGCAACTGGCGCTCCTGGACGCCTTCGGCCACCTGATCGACAACAACGACCGGCACTTTGGCAACGTGAGCTTCTTCGATGACCGCCGCGGCGTGCTGGCGTTGGCACCGGTGTACGACATGCTGCCGATGCAGCACGCGCCACGCGACACCGAGCCCGTGCCGGCGACCCGGGTTCGTGCGGCGCCGCGCACCGAATGGCTCGGGGTGTGGAATGAAGCGCGTTCGATGGCGCTCGAGTACTGGCAGCGGGTCGCGGCCCTGCCGCTCGGCGATCCGGCGTTCGCCGCCATCGCGACGTCACGCGCCGCCGATCTCGCGCTGGCGCCCACCGTGTGAGGCCGCACGGCCCGGAAAACGCCGGCGTGGTGCCGGTCAGAGCGGACCGGGGGGGAGCTCCGACCGGCACCACGTCGCTTTCGGCCCTTGGTTGCCGGGGGGTGCAACGGCGGGGTCAGCGACATAATCGGCGCCGCAGGTGATCGGCCCGTGACAACGGCGCGGCAGTCCCGTGACGGTGGTGGCGCGGATCGGGCGCTGCGTCGGACAGAACCGCAAATCACGCGTCAAATCGGGCTCATCCAGAGGGCAGTTCGCCTCGATCGGTAACGATCCGCGTTAAGACGCCGGACCGTAAGAATAATTTCTTGAACGAGCAACGAGCTCGTCATGCGCCATTGGCAACCTCTCGCAAACGGGCAGCCCTGAGCTTTTCATGAGTCACGCCAAAGCCCCGCGCCTTCGCCTGCGCACGGTGTTCATCTCGGACGTGCACCTCGGTTTCCGCGGCTGCCAGGCGGATTACCTCCTGGATTTCCTGAACAGCATCGACACCGACCGCCTCGTGCTCGTCGGCGACATCGTCGACCTGTGGGCGCTGAAGCGAAGCCTCTACTGGCCGGCGGCGCACCAGGAGGTGCTGCGCACGATCATCAAACTGTCGCAGAGCGGCACCGAGGTCATCTACGTGCCCGGCAACCACGACGAGGCGGCGCGCGAGTTCTGCGGCATGAGCTTCGGCGAGATCAAGATCCACCGCCAGCTCGAGCACGAGACCGCGGACGGAAAGCGGCTGCTCGTGCTGCACGGCGACGAGTTCGACGGGGCGGTGCACTTCTCGGCCTGGCTGAAGCACTTCGGCAGCTTCCTCTACGACCGGATGGTCGATCTCGCCCGCGTCGTGCATTACCTGCGCCACAAGCTCGGCCGGCCGTACTGGTCGCTCGCGTCCTGGCTGAAGCACAACGTGCCGAATGCGATGACCTACATCCTCGCCTTCGAGCACGCGGCCGCGCAGGAGGCCGCGCGGCGCGGCTTTGACGGCGTGGTCTGCGGTCACATTCACCGTGCCGAACTGCGCACGGTCGATGGTATCCTCTACTGCAATGATGGCGACTGGGTCGAACACTGCACGGCGCTCGTCGAGGACCGCAACGGTCGGCTCGCGATCCTGCGCTGGACGGAGCACGCACAGCTCGGCGCGGCGCCCGCCGGCGTGGCCGGCGCCGTGCTCGATCCCGCGGCCTGACCGGCGCCGCGTCGGGTCGCTGCCGCGACGCGGCCTCGCGCCCGGGGTCAGCCGATGAAGATCGCGATCGTCACCGATGCCTGGCGGCCACAGACCAACGGCGTCGTGACGACCCTGTCGCGCACCGCGCAAGATC
>CAITAM010000120.1 GCA_903890265.1 uncultured Pseudomonadota bacterium
CGCCGGGCGCCGCGGGTGGTTATCGATCAGGTGGCCTGACGACGGCGCGCGCCGCCCTCGCGACGACCACGCGGGCCGTCACCGCCGGGCGTGCTGCCGGCCGGAGGCGGTTCGCGGAAACGCTTGATCCAGCGGGCGCAGTCCGGATCGTGGCCCATCATGACGTCGGCACCGAGCACTGCCGCCATGGTCTCGACGTGCAGCGGGTTCGTGATGGCCGAGGTCATGCCGGCACCGATCGCCATGGTCAGGAACGCGGCGTTGATGCCGTGGCGGTTGGGCAGACCGAAGCTGACATTGGATGCGCCGCAGGTGGTGTTGACCTTGAGCTCGGTGCGCAGGCGGTGCACGAGCCGCATGACCTGCACGCCCGCCTGGTTGATGGCGCCGATCGGCATGACCAGCGGATCGACGACGATGTCGGAGTACGGGATGCCGTGGTCGCGGGCCCGCTCGACGATCTTCTTCGCCACGAGGAAGCGGACGTCGGGATCTTCCGAAATGCCGGTCTCGTCGTTCGAGATGGCAACGACCGCGGCACCGTACTTCTTGATCAGTGGCAGCACGGTCTCGAGGCGGTCTTCCTCGCCGGTCACCGAGTTGACGAGCGGCTTGCCCTTGTAGACGGCAAGTCCCGCCTCAAGCGCCGCCACGATCGACGAGTCGATCGCCAGCGGCACGTCGGTGATCGACTGCACGAGCTGGATGGCCTTGGCGAGAATGGCCGGCTCGTCGGCCAGCGGAATGCCGGCATTGACGTCCAGCATGTGCGCACCGGCCTCGATCTGCGCCCGGGCATCGGCCTCGACGCGGCTGAAATCGCCCGCGGCCATCTCGGCGGCCAGGATCTTGCGACCGGTCGGGTTGATGCGCTCGCCGATGATGACGAACGGCCGGTCGAAGCCGATGACGACTTCTTTGGTCGCGGAACTGATTACGGTATCGGTCATGACTGTGTCCTGTGCTCACTCTCGTTGTGGTCGGCTCCCGGCTGCCAGGGCTTGCGCCCCTTCAGCACGCCGGCGCGGTCGATAATCTCGGCCACCGTCTCTTCCTGACGGTAGGCCATCACGTGTACCCCGTGGATGCCCGGGATCTCGCTCATTTCCTGGATCAGGTCGATGCAGATCTGCTTGCCTTCGGCGACCTGGTCCTTGGCACCGGCCATCCGCGCGATCATTGCGTCGGGAATGTGAATGCCGGGCACGTTGGTGCGCATCCAGTCGGCCGCCTTGGCCGAGCGCAGCGGCCCGACGCCGGCCAGCAGGTAGACCTTGTTGGTCAGGCCGAGGGCATCGACCTCCTTCATGAAGGAGCGAAGCAGCGGCATGTCGTAGCAGTACTGGGTCTGGATGAACTGGGCGCCGGCCTCGACCTTCTTCGCGAGGCGCCGTGCCCGCCACTCGTGCGGCAGCCCGGACGGGTTCTCCGCGGCGCCCAGGAACACGCGCGGCGCGGCGGTGATCTTGCGCCCCGACTGGAAATGCAGCTCGTCGCGCAGCGTGCGCGCGATCCCGAGCAGCGACATGCAGTCGAGGTCGAAGACGGGCTTTGACTGCGGATGATCGCCCGCCTGCACGCCGTCCCCGGTCAGGCACAGCATGTTCGTCACGCCCAGGGCCGCGGCACCGAGGATGTCGCCCTGGATCGCAATGCGGTTCTTGTCGCGGCACGAGATCTGCATGACCGGCGAGTAGCCGACGCGGGCAAGCAACGCCGACACCGCCACCGACGACATGTGGCAGTTGGCGCCACTGCCGTCGGTCGCGTTGATCGCATCGACGTAGCCATCGAAGACGCGCGCCCGCTTGTAGACTTCATTCGGGTCCGCCGAGTCGGGCGGCGCAAGCTCAGCGGTCACCGCGAACGCGCCGGCGCGCAGCACGGACTCGAGCCGACCGGGCGAGGTGTGGCCGGCCGGCACCTCGGGAGCGGGAATCACGGGAATGATCTCGGCGGCCATCACGCCTCCCCCGACTTGTCGCGCACGACCTTGAGCCAGGACGACTTGCCCTTGAGGCGCTGGTCGACGGCGAACTGCACCACCTGCATGGCCTCGACTCCCCCTGGCATGCGCTCGGCACCCTTGAACCCCTCGACCCAGACGCAGCGCATCTCGGGCTTGACCTCGCACATGCCGTTCGCACGCACACCGCCGCACGGGCCGTTTCGCAGCGTCTTCGGGCAGTTCATGGGGCAGGACATGCCGGTCGAGCTCAGTGCGCACTGACCACACATCTGGCAGTCGAACAGCAGGCCCTTGACCGAGCGCTCGACGGCCGCGACCGGTCGCTCCAGACGATCGTAGCCAACCGCCTTGAACAGCGGGTGGAGTCTCAGCAGCACGGACTCGAAGCCCTTGTAGAAGGCGTTCAGCCCGCGCGAATGGCGTACCGACCAGAGACGAACGGAATACATCAGGCAGGATCCTCTGACGGGGTGTCGGTCGCCGCCGGCGTGTTCAGGCCCTTGGCGCGAATCAGCCGGTCGAGCTCCTCGTCGCTGTAGGCATCCTCGATCCGCTTCGCCTCGGCTTCGGCCTCGGCGTTCAGGTCGTCACCGCAGGGACGGGGATCGCTGCGCTTCCAGTCGGCGAGATACGCATCCGAACTGCCGCGACCGGCGCGCATCGCCGCACGGTCAACCGCCTCCTGGAAGCGGTGCGAGAGCTGGATCTTCGCCGTCTGGCGACCCTGCTTGACGACGACCTGGGCCGGAATGTCGCGCCAGGAAATGATGGTGAGAGACGCCATGGTAGTGATCCTTAAGCGGCTGGCAGCCGGGCGAGGAGACTGGCACCCAGCCCGCCATAACCCGTCAGGTGATAGTCATAGGCCAGATTCATGCGCTCGGCGATGGCTTCGGCTGCCGCGCGGTCCCGGTCACTCGGGTTCTGCGCGAGGTAGACGACCCGCCGGTAATTGCCAAAATACATCGCGTGCAGCTCCGGATGCCGGTCGAGACCGAGACCGCGGATCACGAGCCGGTCAAAGTGCCTGACCAGAAAGTCGGTCAGGTAGAACGTGCCGGGTTCCGCGTCCGCAAGCGCCGCGAAGGCCGCGGCGCCCGCATAAAACTCATAGCAGTGCACGCCGGGTATGCGCTCGATCGGCACACCGCTGTCGACTGCCAGTCGGGCGATGACCTCGTCGAGCCGGCCGCCCGTCCCGCAGTCGGCGTAGCCGACGATGATCCGGTCGAACTGCCCGATGGACTCACGAACCGCGCCGTCGACCGCACCCGGGATTCGCTCGGGCCGGTTGTGCAGCTCGGGCGCCAGGTACCGGACCGTCACCGCATCCCAGCCGTTGGCGGCCTTGAGCGCGGCAATCTCCCGCGCCAGCGCGCCACAGGCGAGGATCAGCGTCCTGACCGTCGACCCCGCGTGCCCCGAACTCGATGAGTCGCTCTGGGCGTGCATGGGGTCGACGGCTCCCGGGTGGCCGGACGACTCAGTGCGCGCGCGCAGCGCGGCGC
>CAITAM010000121.1 GCA_903890265.1 uncultured Pseudomonadota bacterium
GGCAGCGAGCGCCTGCGCGAGCTGACGGGCTTCGTCTTCCGGTGCCAGCGCGTACTGGTAGAAGCGCGGCGGCACGACGGCACCGTCCGGAGCGAGATTGAGCGCGAGGGTCACTATCCGAGGGTCGGCCACGGGTAAGGCCGCCGCGACGTCGTCTTTGGTCAGCGGCCCGACCACGGCGGTTGCACCCGCCGCAACCGCGTCGAGATAGGCGGCGACAAACCCGCCGCGGGCAGTGTCGCGGACGCCAAGACGCGGCCGGAGGCTCACATCGGCAGCAAAATACGCCGACAGGAATCCGTCACGTACCGCCTCGGCCGCACCCGCCGTTCGTCCGCTCAGCGGCAGTAGCAGCATTACCAGGGGGCGCGTGGCATCGGTGAATGCCGTCTTCGTGGTCTGCGTCTCCTCGCTCATCGTCATCTGCCGTGGCCCTAGGGTACGCAAGAATACCGCCTTGGCACCGCCTGTGCTCATCATGGCCGACGTTGCGGCGCCGCGGTACAGCGTGCAGGATCGAGCCGGCGGCTGAGGTGGGCCGCGCCGGAACGGGGTGTCGTGTGATCAAGTCGGTTCCCGGCCTGCTGTACGTGGTGGCCACGCCGATCGGCAATCTTGGTGACATCTCGGCTCGGGCGCGGGAGGTTCTGGCGACGGTGTCGCGTATCGCCGCTGAGGACACCCGCCACACCGGACAGTTGCTTCGCAGCCTGGGTATCGATAAGCCGCTCGTGTCGCTGCATGACCATAATGAGCGCGCCCGAAGCGAGGCACTGATCGCGCAGGTCATCGCAGGCGAAAGCCTGGCCCTGGTCTCGGACGCCGGCACGCCTCTGGTCGCCGACCCGGGCTACGCGCTGGTGCGCGCGGCTCAGGAGGCGGGGGTGCGAGTGGTGCCCATACCCGGTGCCTGTGCCGCGGTGGCGGCGCTGTCGGTCGCGGGCCTTGCCACCGATCGATTCTGCTTCGAGGGATTCCTGCCCGCGAAGTCTGTTGCTCGCCGGGCACGCCTTGATGAACTCAAGGGCGAGGAACGGACTCTCGTCTTCTACGAGGCACCGCACCGCATCGTCGAGATGCTTGGTGACCTGCTGCACGTGTTCGGGCCGCGCCACGCGACCGTTGCCCGCGAACTGACGAAGTTGCACGAGACGGTCTATGCCGGGACGCTGGAGACGCTGGCGGTGCGCGCGCAACAGGACGCCGACATGAAGCGCGGGGAAATCGTCGTTGTCGTCGAGGGCGGTGAACGCGCGGCCGCCACCACCTCGACCGACCTGCGACGCCTGTTGGGTGCGCTGCTGAGTGAGCTGCCGACCTCCCGCGCGGTCGACATTGCCGTCGCGGCGACGGGCGCGCGGCGCAACGCGGTATACCGCCTGGCGCTCGAAATGAAGCAGACAGCGCCCGAGGACACGGCAGACGCCACTCAGCGCTTGAGCGACCCGTAAAATGCGCATAAGGTGAACCCGGGAGTCGGCTAGGCAATCGCACTCGGCTAACCAACCAGCATGGATGCCGGTGGCGTCGGGTGAGGAAAGTCCGGGCTCCACAGGGCAGGGCGCCAGGTAACGCCTGGGGGGCGAGAGCCCACGGAAAGTGCAACAGAAAGCAAACCGCCTAAGCGCTCGGTCGCAAGACCGGGAGCCGGTAAGGGTGAAACGGTGCGGTAAGAGCGCACCGCGGTCCTGGCAACAGGAACGGCACGGCAAACCCCGCTCGGAGCAAGACCAAATAGGGAAGCAGGCAGTTCGAAGCTGCGGCGCGCGGCCCGCGCGTGCTTCCGGGTAGGTCGCTTGAGGCGTACGGCGACGTGCGTCCCAGAGGAATGATTGTCCACGACAGAACCCGGCTTATCGGCCGACTCCCACTTCTTCTGTCCTGAGCCCGTCCCAGGGCTCCATTAGCAACCGGCGCCGCGCTCGGCGCTGTCGACGGCCTGCAAAAGGCCGCGCCTCGCCGTGCGCTCCACCGACGCCGACCGTTTGCGCAATAACCTTACTAACAGCACAAAGTACCGTGCGCAACCCATTGATTTTCTGATCCCTAAGAGGCTCACCCGGACACCTCGCTCCACCCGGTAAGTCCCTGTAGATATTGGAAAAATTTTCGATTGCGCCGTTGACCTTGGGGGGTCTGCGCCCTATAGTGGCCGCAAGTGGGGGAAAGTGGGGGGAAATGGGACTTTGTCCCGTAGCCAACGTGTTTCGCGGCGCCAACAAAGTCACGCTCGATGCCAAAGGCCGGATGGTGATGCCCACCCGGTATCGGGAGCGGCTGGCCGAGCGCTCGGCGGGACGTCTGGTGGTGACGATTGACCGGGACCAGTGCCTGCTCCTCTACCCCCTGCCGGACTGGGAGGAGATCGAGCGCAAGCTCATGCGCCTGCCCACCCTCAACCTGCAGGCCCGCCGTCTCCAGCGCCTGATGGTGGGTCACGCAACGGAGGTCGAGCTTGACGGACACGGCCGGCTGTTGCTGCCGCCGCAGTTACGCGAATTCGGCTCGCTGACGCGTGACGTGATGCTGATCGGTCAGGGAAATCGTTTCGAACTTTGGGACGAGGCGCGCTGGAACGAACGACGCGACGAGTGGCTCAAGGAAGAAGAGCTGCCCGCGGGTTTGTCAGCCGACCTCGAGTCACTATCGCTGTAGCGGCGACGTCGCCTCGTGGTGACGTCAGATCGCGGTTTTTCCGCGAGCAAAAGGGCAGAAGACGTTGGTTACCTCGCGAGTCAACGCCCATGCGCCCGTTCTGCTCGCCGAGTCGATCGAAGGTCTCGCGGTGCGGTCAGATGGGGTTTATATCGATGCCACCTACGGGCGAGGCGGACACGCGCAAGCGATTCTCGGCGGCCTGGGCTCGGCAGGCGCGTTGCTCGTCGTCGACCGCGACCCAGACGCCGTGGCGCACGCCAGAGAGGCTCTTGGAAACGATCCGCGGGTCCGAATCGAACATGCAACGTTCGACCGGCTTGGTGATTTCGTTGCGCCCCGTGCCGCTACCGGCGTGCTCTTCGATCTCGGGGTTTCCTCGCCGCAGATCGACGATCCGGAGCGGGGCTTCAGCTTCCTCCGTGACGGGCCGCTCGATATGCGGATGGACCCGACGCGGGGCCAGAGCGCTGCCGCATTCCTTGCCGCAGCCGACTCAGAGGAGATCGCGCGGGTGATCTTTGAATGCGGCGAGGAACGCTTCGGTCGCCGCATCGCGCAGGCTATCGTGGCCGAGCGCGCTGTGAATCCCATTGTCACCACCGCGCAGCTTGCCGATCTCGTCGGGCGTGTCGTCAGGTCGCGCGAGCCCGGCAAGAATCCGGCAACGCGTACCTTCCAGGCATTGCGGATGCACATCAACGGCGAGCTGCCGATGATTGAGCGGGCGCTGCGCGTCGCGGTGGATCTGCTGGCCGTCGGGGGACGGCTCGCGGTCATCAGCTTCCACTCGCTTGAAGACCGCCTGGTGAAGCGATTCCTTCGTGAGTCCTCGCAGGAGAATCCGGTATGGCGCGGCATGCCAGGGATACCTGAAGAGGCGCTGCCTAAGCTCGCGCTCGTAGGGCGAGCGATTCGCCCCTCTCAGGCGGAGCTCGACGTCAATCCGAGAGCCCGAAGCGCAACGCTACGCATTGCCGAGCGGGTGCGGTCATGAAGCCGCGCAGCATGGCAATCCTCGTTGCGGTCCTCTGGATGGGTGTCCTTGGCTCGGCGGCAGCGGTCGTCCATCTGAAACACCGTGAGCGGGCGCTCTTTGTCGAGCTTGAGCGGCTGGCGAACGAGCGGGACCGGCTGAACATTGAGTGGGGGCGCTTGCAGCTTGAGCAGAGCACGTGGTCGGCGCATGGATTCGTTGAGCAGGTCGCAACGCGGCAGCTGCACATGACAATGCCGCAGGCCACTGAAGTGAAGATCGTGCAGCAATGAGATGGAAGCAGCCGAAAGAAAAGGTGTCAGGCGCGAATTTTCGCGGTCGCGGCTACTTCGTCATGACCGTGCTGGGTCTGTGTGCCGTCGGTCTGCTGGCCCGAGCGGTCGATCTGCAGGTCTATAAGCGCAATTTCCTTGAGAATGAGGGCAACGCGCGGTTTGTGCGAAACGTGCCTATTCCGGCGCACCGCGGGCCGATACTCGACAGGTTTCGTGAGCCACTGGCTGTCAGCACCCCCGTTGACACCGTCTGGGTGAATCCGTCGATGCTGGCAAGCAATCCCGAGCAGATGCTGAGGCTGGCTCGGGTTCTCAATCGCGATCCCGCCTGGCTGACGCGGCGGGTCACCAGCAACCTCGAATTGCAGTACCTCGTCCTCGAGAAGCAGCTTCAGCCCGAGGACGCCGAGCGAGTGCGGGCGCTGCGAATCCCGGGCGTGAATCTCCGGCGCGAATACCGTCGGTTCTACCCGGCTGGTGAGGTGACCGGTCACGTGCTCGGTTTCACGGGCTCGGAGGATCAGGGCCAGGAGGGCCTTGAACTCGCCTTTGAGCAGGTCCTCGGTGGTGAGGATGGCACCAAGCGCGTCTTGCAGGACCGCATGGGTCAGGTCGTCGACAGCGTCGAGATCGTCAAGCCGCCGCGCTCCGGCGAGGAAATTGTCACCAGCCTTGATCTGCGTATTCAGTATCTCGCCTACCGTGAGCTGAAGAGTGCGATTCGCGAATTCCAGGCGCGAGCGGGCTCGGTCATCGTGGTCGACGTGACGACCGGCGAGATTCTCGCCATGGTCAATCAACCCTCATTCAATCCAAACGATCGTCTCAAGCTGGACGTCAATACCTACCGTAATCGTGCAGCAACCGACATTTTTGAGCCCGGCTCATCGATGAAGCCCTTCATCGTCGCCACGGCCCTTGCATCTGGTAAGTACACGAAGACATCAACGGTCGACACAAATCCCGGCTTTTTCAAGGTGGGAAACAAGACGATCGAGGACCACCAGAATCTCGGCGTCGTCGACCTCGCAACGATTCTCGCAAAGTCGTCGAACGTGGGCATCGCGCATGTGGCGGTGACGCTCGACAAGGCGGCGATCTACAACACGTTGGCTGGTGTTGGTTTCGGTCAGGTCACGCCAAGCGGCTTCCCGGGCGAGTCGGCGGGTCTGCTGTCGCACTACGAGCACTGGCGCGAAATTTCAGTGGCGACGCTCGCTTATGGCTACGGACTGTCGGTAACGCCGCTACAGCTGGCGCAGGCCTACGCGACTATCGGTGCCTACGGAATCAAGCGACCCGTAACGTTTCGTAAGGTAGAAGGCCCGGTCGCCGGTGAACGGGTGTTACCCGCCGAGGCCTGCCGAGACCTAGTGCACATGCTGGAGTCCGTGGTCAGCGCGGACGGTACGGCACTGCGCGCCGCCGTCCGTGGCTACCGCGTCGCCGGCAAGACCGGCACGGCATGGAAGTCGACTGTCGGGGGCTATTCGCAGGATCGGTTCAGGGCCGTGTTCGCGGGTGTTGTCCCCGCCTCGAATCCACGCCTCGCCGCGGTCGTGGTAATCGATGAGCCCAGCAACGGCATGCATCAGGGTGGCCAGGTGTCCGCTCCGGTTTTTTCCGGGATTCTGTCCGGCGCCCTTCGGCTGCTCGCGGTTCCACCTGACGACCTCGCTCACGTACCGGCTGCCACGCTCGTACAGGCGGCATCCGAGCAATGAACGCAATTGCCGTGACCACGCCCGCAGAGTTGCCGAAAATCGATCTTGCCGAACTCCTGCATGACCGGGTGACTGTCGCGCCAGTCAGGGTTCGGCGTCTCCGTGTCGACAGTCGGTTCGTCGCGCCCGGCGATGCTTTCATCGCCTTGCCGGGGCGAGGTGGTCACGGCCTGGACTAC
>CAITAM010000122.1 GCA_903890265.1 uncultured Pseudomonadota bacterium
CCGCCTGCCGATCGCCCGCAACCAGTGCAACGCCTTTCTCGCGGGTCCCGCGATTCACGGCGAGCGCTTCCACTATTTCGACACCGGCATCAAGCGGCTGATCATTGAACTCGAACTCGCGGATGCCGTGATCTTCCTCGTGCACCTGTCGCTGAAGTACCGTCACCGGCAATGGCAGCTGCGCTCGCTCTACGATCTCGTCCGCAAGTCGACCAAGCCCGTGATCGTGGCCGGCGACTTCAATACCTACTGGGGCGACGACGAGATCTACCTGTTCATGCAGGCCGCGGGGCTGCGCAGCGCCAACACGGCGGGTCTGGCGACCTACCCGAGCGACGGCGCCCGCCGCGAGCTCGACTTCATCCTCTACGGCGCCGGCATCGAGGTGAGCCACTTCGCGGTCCCCGTCGTCCGGTATTCGGATCATCTGCCGCTCGTCTGCGACTTCACCGTCAACGCCGACTGGGCGGTCAACGCCGCGTAGCCCGCCGCCGGCCGCAAGGCTCGCGGCGCGGGTTCGCGCCCCTCGGATTTCAGCGCGCCCGCCCCGGGGCCTTTGCGGAGAATGACATGGTGACAACGACCGACACGCCGAACGAGGCGACCCACTGGACCTTGAGCGTGGACAACGACCACGTCGGCTGGCTGACGCTCGACAAGGTCGGCACGTCGACCAACACCCTGTCGCGGCCGGTGCTCGAGGATCTCGCCCGCGCGCTCGACGAGATCAAGGGCCGGGCCCTGCGCGGGCTCGTGCTTCGCTCGGGCAAGAAGAACGGCTTCATTGCCGGCGCCGACATCACCGAATTCACCCAGCTCACCTCCGCGACCGAAGGCTACGACCTCGTGCGGGCGGGCCAGACGATCATCGCACGCCTGGAGGCGCTGCCGATCCCGACGGTTGCGCTGATCCACGGCTTTGCCCTCGGCGGTGGCCTCGAACTCGCGCTCGCCTGCCGCTACCGTATCGCCGCCGACGACGGCCGGGTCTCGCTCGGCCTGCCCGAAGTGCAGCTCGGCATTCACCCGGGGTTTGGCGGCACGGTGCGCGCGCCGCGTCTCATCGGCGTGCGTCGGGCGCTCGACCTGATGCTGACCGGGCGGCCGGTCCGCGCCGACGAGGCACTGAAGATGGGGCTCGTCGACTCGGTGATCGCGCCGGGCAGCCTCGAGACCGAGGCCCGCCGCTTCATCGCGAACCGCCCGGCCCGCCGGCGTGCGCCGTTCGTCGACCGGCTGCTCGCGCTCGCGCCGGTTCGGCCGTTCGTGATCCGCGGGGTGCGCAAGACCGTCGAGGCGCGGGCCCGGCCCGACCACTACCCCGCGCCGTACGCGATGCTCGACCTCTGGCGACGCCACGGGGCGCACGGCGAGGTGTCCTACGACGCCGAGGCCCGCTCGGTGGCGGCACTCTTCGTCTCGCCGACCGCGAAGAACCTGATCCGGGTGTTTTTCCTGCAGAACCGCCTGAAGTCGCTCGGCCGCGTGCCGTCCGGCATCGAGCGGGTGCACGTCGTGGGCGCCGGCGTCATGGGTGGCGACATCGCCGCCTGGTGCGCGATCCGCGGGCTCGAGGTCACGCTGCAGGATCGCGAGCAGCGCTTCATCGACGGCGCGCTCGAGCGCGCCCGCGTGACGCTTGCCAAGCGCCTCAAGGACCCGGCCCAGGCAACCGCCGCCAGCCAGCGCTTGAAGGCGGACCTCGGCGGCGACGGCGTGCCGGGCGCGGACCTCGTCATCGAGGCGATCGTCGAGAAGGCGGAGGCGAAGCAGGCCCTTTACGCCTCGCTTGAGCCGCGCATGAAGCCGGACGCCATCCTCGCGACCAACACGTCCAGCCTGATGCTCGAGGGCCTGGGGGCGAGGCTCGCCCGGCCCGGCCGCCTCGTCGGCCTGCACTTTTTCAATCCGGTGGCAAAGATGCCCCTGATCGAGGTCATCCACGGGCCCTCGTCCGACGAGGCGGTGGTGGCGCGCCTCGTCGCCTTCACCAAGCAACTCGACAAGCTGCCGCTGCCGTGTCGCAGTGCGCCCGGCTTTCTCGTCAACCGGGTGCTGTTCGCCTACCTGCGTGAAGCGCTGCGCCTCGCCGGCGAGGGCGTGCCGAAGGAGACGATCGACGAGGCGGCGCTCGCCTTTGGTATGCCACAGGGTCCGGTGGAACTTGCCGACACGGTCGGTCTTGACGTCGCCCTCAGTGTCGCCGAGGTGCTCGCGGCACAGGGCGATCGCGCGGGCCTCGAGGGGCTGCGCTCGCTCGTCGAGGCCGGCAAGCTCGGTCGCAAGTCCGGTCAGGGTTTCTACGCGTGGGTCGATGGCAAGGCGGTCCGCTCGGGCCCGGCGAACCTGACCGCCGCCCCTGCCGACCTCGGTGACCGGCTGATGCTGCCGCTCGTCAACGAGGCGGTGGCCTGCCTGCGCGAGGGCATTGTCAGTGACCGTGACCTGCTCGACGCCGGCGTCATTTTCGGTACGGGCTTCGCGCCGTTTCGCGGCGGCCCGCTGCAGTACGCTGCGAGTCGCGGACCGGCGGCGATTGTTTCGCGCCTGAACGAACTCGCGGCCGTCCACGGGCCCCGCTTTACCCCCGACGCCGGCTGGGCGGACCTGTGAGTCGCGTCATCGGTTCGATTGCCCGACTGTGATCCAGGTCCACGTCGCGGGGCTGCGGGCAGCGGATGATATTATGGTTGATGTTAATTCGTCCGGAGGCTGAGGTCGCGGTAGGTTACGCGCCGTCCGGACCCGCACCCTGCAGAGCGCATGGATAACGACACGATCGACCTCAGTCTGCTCCGCAAATTCACGCCGCTGGACGGGCTGCGGCTGGAGAACCTGCGTGCGCTCGCCAACAAGGCGACGATGAAGGAACTGGCGGCCGGCCGGCTGCTGTTCCGCGAGGGCGAGACCGACAAGCGGACCTACTTTCTCTACCGCGGTGAGCTTGAGCTGCGTGCCAACGATGCCCACGTCTCGGTCATTCGCGGCGGCACGCCACAGGCGCGCAACGCGCTGGTGCCGGGCCTGCCGCGCCGCTTTACGGCCCGCGCCATCACCGACGTCGAGTACGTGTCGATCGACAGTGACCTCCTCGACGTGCTCCTGACCTGGGACCAGACCGGCACCTACGAGGTCGAGGAATTCGATCCCGAAGCGCCCGCCGAGGGCGCCGACTGGATGACGACGCTGCTGCAGACGCGGGCGTTCCAGCGCATCCCGCCGGCCAACCTGCAGCAGGTCTTCAGTCGCGTGCAGCAGGTTCGCCTCAAGGCGGGCGATATCGCCATCCAGCAGGGTGACGAGGGCGACTTCTTCTACATCCTCGTGCACGGTCGCTGCTCGGTCACGCGCGAGACGCCGCTGAATCGCGACGGTATCCGGCTCGCCGAGCTCGCGGCCGGCGACACGTTCGGCGAGGAAGCGCTGATCTCGGAAGCGAAACGCAACGCCACGGTGCGGATGCTGACCGATGGCACGCTGATGCGGCTCAACAAGGCCGACTTCACGACGCTTTTGAACGAGCCGCTGCAGCAGCGCGTGAACTACGAGGAAGCGGTGGGTCTCGTCGAGGGCGGCAGCGCGAGCTGGCTCGACGTGCGCCTGCCCTCGGAGTTCGAGTCGTTCCGCCTGCCGGGCTCGATCAACATTCCGCTCTATTTCATCCGCCTCAAGATCAAGCAGCTCGATCCGAACCGGCGTTACGTCGTCGTCTGCGACACCGGCCGGCGAAGCTCGGCGGCCGCCTTCATCCTGACCGAGCGGGGCTTCGACGCCTGCGTGCTGCAGGGGGGGCTGAGCTACGTCCAGGGACTTGAGCGCTACGCCGCGAAGGCAGCGGGCTGA
>CAITAM010000123.1 GCA_903890265.1 uncultured Pseudomonadota bacterium
CGCGATGCCGACCGCGATGCCGACCGCGATGCCGACCGCCACGGCGGTCGCCGCCCCGCCTGCCGGCGCCGCGCCGACGGCCCCGGGGACGGCGCGGAACGCCGGCGGCGATGCCTGGCAGCATCTCGTCGCGAGCCTCCACCTCACCGGCGCCGCGCAGCAGCTCGCGGCCAACTGCGCCTTCGTCGGTCGCGAGGGGAACGTGGTGCGCCTCACGCTCGATCCGAAAGTCGTGTCACTGCGCACGCCCGCGGCGGAGGAGCGGCTGCAGCAGGCGCTCAGCCGGCACTACGGGACTGCCGTGGTGCTGGACCTCAACCACGAGTCGGTGCAGCCGGTCGAAGACACGCCCGCGCGTCGTGCCGCGCAGGAGGCCGAGGAGCGCCTCGTGCGTGCCCGGGCACGGCTTGATGACGATCCCACGGTGCGCGCGCTCAAGGAGCGTTTTGGCGCAAGCGTGCCGCCCGACAGCGTCAAGCCCGTCCGCTAGGCCGTGGGAACGACGCGCCCGCGCCGCCCGCCACGCTGCCAACTCGATACGCCAGTTCAAGCCCGATAACCCGTCCGCTGAAGAGGAGCACGTTCGCCATGAAGGGAATAGGCAACATGGGGCAGCTGATGCGCCAGGCGCAGCAGATGCAGGAAAAGATGCAGAAGGCCCAGGCCGAGGTCGGCACCATCGAGGTCGTCGGCGAGGCCGGCGGTGGCCTCGTCAAGGTCACCATGAGTGGCAAGCACGAGGTGCGCCGGGTGGCGATCGATCCGGCAGCCGGCATGGACGACCGCGAGATGATCGAGGACCTCGTGGCCGCGGCCTGCAACGACGCGGTGGCCAAGGTCGAGGCGGCGGTGTCGCAGAAGATGGCGGGGGTCATGGGTGGGATGAACCTGCCGCCGGGCCTCAAGCTGCCGTTCTGACCGCGCCGTGCGTTATTCCCCGGCCCTTGCGCGCTTGATCGAGGCATTCCGGCGGCTGCCGGGGGTGGGACCTAAGTCCGCGCAGCGCATGGCCTTCCACGTGCTCGAGCGCGACCGGGAGGGCGGTACCGAACTTGGCGCGGCCCTGGTGGCGGCCGTGGCCGGTGTGGGCCACTGCGGCCGCTGCCGCATGCTGACCGACGGGCCGCTGTGCCCCATCTGCGCCAACCCGACGCGCGACAATTCCATCGTCTGCGTCGTCGAGTCGCCGGCCGACGTCATCGCCGTCGAGCAGTCCGGCAGCTTTCGTGGCCGCTACTTCGTGCTGATGGGCCACCTGTCGCCGCTGGATGGCGTCGGGCCGAAGGAACTCGGCGTCGACATCCTGGAAAGCGTGCTCGCCGCAGGCGACGTAGCGGAGCTCATCCTGGCTACGAACCCGACCGTCGAGGGCGACGCGACGGCGCATTTTCTCGCCGACCTCGCGCGTCGCCACGGCATCAGTGCGAGCCGCATCGCGCACGGCGTCCCGGTCGGCGGTGAACTCGAATACGTCGACGGCGGCACGCTCGCGCACGCCCTTACCGGCCGGCACCGCCTCGAGTGAGGCATGACTTTCATGGAATCGGCTCTTTGCAGGGAAAAGACATGACGACATCCAACGTTGAGATCCGCAAGCTGTCCGCCGCCGACCACGACGCGTGGCTGCCGCTGTGGCGCGGTTACCAGGCCTTCTACAAGGTCGATATCGCCCCCAGCGTCTCAACCCTGACCTTCGGGCGACTGACCGGTGGCACGGAGCCCATGGGCGGTGCGCTCGCCTGGTCGAACGGCGAGGCGGTTGGCCTCGTGCACCACATCGAGCACCGCTCGTGCTGGACCGCGGCGAATTACGTCTACCTCCAGGATCTGTACGTGGCCGAGACCGTGCGCGGCAGCGGCATTGGCCGGCGCCTGATCGAATACGTCTACGCCATGGCGGCGACGCACGGGCTGAACCGCGTCCATTGGCTGACGCACGAGAGCAATGTCGAGGCGATGAAGCTGTACGACCGGATCGCCGACAAGTCGGGCTTCGTGCAGTACCGCAAGCTCATGGGCTGACGGATACCGATTCCCACTGCCGGAGCGTGCCATGCACCCGACGCCGCCTGCGACAGCCGACCTGATGGACGCCGACGACGCGCTGGCATCCTGCTCGATCCAGTTCCGCCACTTCGGCCGGCGGGCCCGCTTCGCTGGACGCATCGAGACGGTGCGCTGCCGGCACGACAACGCGCTCATCCGGACGGTGCTTGGTGAATCGCGGCCGGGCTCGGTGCTGGTCGTGGACGGCGGCGGTTCCCTCGAGAGCGCGCTGGTCGGCGACCGGCTCGCGGCGCTCGCGGTGGCAAACGGCTGGGCCGGCCTCGTCGTCCACGGCGCCATCCGTGACAGCGTCGCGATCGACGGACTTGAGATCGGGGTCAGGGCGCTCGGCACGAATCCGCGCCGCAGTGGCAAGGCGGGTCATGGCGAGCGAGGCGTCGAGGTCGAGTTTGGCGGTGTGCGGTTCGTGCCCGGCCACTACCTCTATGGCGACGAGGACGGCCTCGTCGTCAGTCCCGTCGCGCGGTGAATGTGCCGCGCGACGCTCAGCGGCGGCGCGGCGCCTTGGCGGCCTTCGACGAGCGCGAGGGATCGTCGAAGCGGTCGACCAGCGCCAGCAGGCGCAGGTACGAGGCGTAGCGTCGGCCGCTCAGCCGCAGCGGCTCCGACTCGGCCGCCACCCGGACCCGGCAGCTCGGTTCGCTGCGGTGCAGGCAGTCGGCGAAGCGACATGCCGGCGCGAGCGCCGTAATTTCGCGAAAGCCCTCGCCGATCTGGCGCGCCAGCGGCAGGGGCGGCGCGTAGTCGCGCACGCCCGGCGAATCGACCAGCGCGCCGCCGCCCGAGAGCGCATGCAGGGCCGCGGTCGTCGTCGTGTGCCGGCCCTCCTCGGTGGCCGCCGAGATCTCCTGGGTCAGTGCGCGCGCCTCGGGCACGAGCGCGTTCAGCAGGCTCGATTTCCCGGTGCCCGACTGGCCCACGAGCACGCTGACCGATTGGCTGAGCTCCCGTCGGAGCGAGTCAATCCCGGGCGCGTGGCGGGTCGAGCAGTGCACGACCGGATAGTCCAGCCGCCGGTAGACCTCGAGTTCCTGCTCGGCCGCGATGAGTGCGTCGCCGCGGATGTCGCTCTTGTTCAGGGCAACGACCGCCTTGATTCCGGTCCATTCCGCGCCGGCGAGGTAGCGGTCAACGACGTCCCAGTCCGGCCGGGGCTCGGGTGCGATGACGACGATGAGCTGATCGAGGTTGGCGACCACCGGCTCGCCCTGACCACGGCCGTTCAGCCGTTCGAGCAGGCGCCGGCGTGGCAGCAGTTCGTAGACGGTGCCCTGCGAGTCACCCTCCGTCGCGTAGCCAAAGCGCACCTCGTCGCCGCAGACCACGCGCAGCTGGCGCCCGTGCAGCCGACAGGCATGGCGGACGCCCGCCGTGTCCTCGACGTCCAGCTGCCGCCCGTGGCTGGCGACGACGCGGCCCGTGCGGCGCCCGTCGGCCGGGGACGGGCTCTCGCTCAAGCGCGGCTCAGGCGGTCAAGGGCCGCGAGGCGCGCGAGGGCCGGCGGGTGGGAGTCGTTCCACGCGGAATACACGGGATCCGGTGTCAGCGTCGAGGCGTTGTCGCGGTAGAGCTTGACGAGCGCGGCGGCGAGATCGGCGGCACTCGCGTGTTCCGCGGCATAGCGGTCGGCCGCGAACTCGTCGCGCCTCGACCACCACGCCGACAGCGGCCCGAGGGGAAAGAGGAACACGGGCGTGACGAGCGCGAACAGCGCCAGTGCCGCGTGCATCGATGGTGTGCGGATGCCGAGCGCACCGTACAGTTCCGGCTGACCGCTGGCGTAGCCGAGCAGCGCAAAACCAAGCGCTGAGGTGACGAGGCTCATGATCAGCCGCACGCGGACGTGATTCAGGCGAAAGTGTCCGAGCTCGTGCGCGAGCACCGCCTCGAGCTCGCCGGCCTCGAGACGCGACACGAGGGTGTCGAACAGGACGATGCGCTTGTGGCGGCCGATACCGGTGAAATACGCGTTGCCGTGCGTCGAGCGGCGCGAGCCGTCCATGACGTAGAGGCCGTCGGCGGCAAAGCCGCAGGCGGCGACGAGACGCTCGAGCCGGCTGCGCAGTTCGCCCGGGCCGAGCGGTTCGAAGCGGTTGAAGAGCGGCGCGAGGAAGCGCGGGTAGAGCGCCGTCAGCGCAATGCCGAACAGGGCCCAGGCCGCCCAGGCATAGGCCCACCAGTACGTGCCGCTGTGCTGCATGAGCCAGAGCACGAGCGCAAGCAGCGGCAGGCCGAGGGCCGCACCGAGGGCGAGCGAGCGCACGAAGTCGAGGGCGAAGAGGGGCGGGGTCTGGCGGTTGAAACCGAAGCGCGCCTCGATGCCGAAGGTCGAGTAGATCGAATACGGCAGCGACCAGAGCGTCAGGCCGAGCATCATGGCCGCGAGCACGGCCACGCCGTGCGCCACCGGCGGAAGCCCGAGTGCCGCCACCCTGGCGTCCAGCCACGCAAAGCCACCCCCGAGCGTCAGGCCGAGCAGGGCCACGGTGTCGGCGACGAGTTCGACCCGGCCGAGGTTGAGCTTGGCGCGCGAGTACTCGGCAGCGCGGCGGTGCTCCTCGGCGGTGATCGCGGCGCGAAAGGGCTCCGGCGGGCTGCCCGCGCCGCGGCGGAGCGCGCCGAGCTGGCGGCTTGCCAGCCACAGGCGCACCGCCACCATGAAGGCGAGGGCGACGAGGAAGGCAACGGTGAAATCTGTCATGGTCGGGTCCGGGTTCGGGCTCTGGTAGACTATGACCATCGTGCCTACGCGCCGTCATCCCGACAACCTCGCCTGGATCGACCTCGAGATGACCGGTCTGTCCCCGGACACCGACCGCATCCTCGAGCTCGCGGTCGTGGTGACTGACAGGGACCTGAACGTGCTGGCCGAGGGGCCGGTGCTCGCCGTGCACCAGGACGAGACGGTCCTCGCCGCCATGGACGACTGGAACCAGCGCACCCACGGGGCGTCCGGCCTCATCGACCGCGTGCGGGCGAGTGCCCTGGACGAGGCGGCGGCGGAGCAGGCGATGCTGGCGTTCCTCGACGAGTGGGTGGCGCCGCGGGCGTCGCCGATGTGCGGTAACTCCATCTGCCAGGACCGGCGCTTTCTCGCCCGCCACATGCCGGCGCTCGAGCGGCATTTCCATTACCGCAACCTCGATGTCAGCACGCTGAAGGAGCTGGCGCGGCGCTGGGCTCCGGGCATACTGGCCGGCC
>CAITAM010000124.1 GCA_903890265.1 uncultured Pseudomonadota bacterium
AAGCGGCAGGCTGAGCGGCTCGAGCTCGAAATGCAGTGCCAGCCGGCTGGAGATGCCGACGGAGGCGGTCAGGATGCGGGAGACCAGTTCCCGCACGTACTCGGCGAACGGTACCTGGCCGTAGTCGGCGGACCGGTAGAGCATTTCGTGGATCTGCGCCATGGTCGCGACCCGCTGCTGGCACTGCTGCAGGCTCGCTTTCGTGCCGGGCTCGTGGATCGTTCGTGCCTGCAGGTTGATGAGGCTGGAGATGACCTGCAGGTTGTTCTTCACGCGGTGGTGAATTTCCTGCAGCATGACGTCCCGCTCGCGCAGCTGGCTGTTGCGCGCCTCGACCTGGTGCCTCAGGGCCTCGTTCAGTCGCTCCAGCGCCTCGTTCGCGCGTTTGCGCTCGGTGATGTCGCGCATGATCTTGGACGCCCCGATGATGACGCCCTCGCTGTCACGGATCGGTGAGATCGTCAGGGACACGTCGATCAGCGCGCCGTCCCGGCGCCGGCGTTGCGTCTCGAAGTGGGCGACGTGCTGGCCGGACCGGATCCGCTCAATGATCATGTCCTCCTCCCCCTCGCGCTCGGCCGGAATGAGGAGGGTGATCGGCTGGCCGATGATCTCGTGAGCGCGGTAGCCGAGCAGCCGGGCGGCACCGGGATTCCAGCTGCGCACGATGCCGTCGAGCGTCTTCGAGACGATCGCGTCTTCCGCAGAGTCGACCAACGCCGCCATCTGGTGCTGGGTGACGTCGTGACGCCGTTGCCCGGCAAATTCTTCGAGCAGCACAACCGCGACGGGATCGTCCTCAAGCTCGATCGCGCTGAGCGTGGCGGCGAGGAAGACCGACTCCCCGTCCCGGCGGCGCCCGTGCAGTTCGCGGCGGCGGACGATAGGCTGCGTCGTGAGCTCGCGCAGGCTGCCAAGCAGCACGTGCCGATGCGACTCATCGAACAGCGTCTCCACCGGCCGGTTCTCAAGCTCGCCGGGTTCGTAGCGAAAGAGCGCGCAGGCCGCCTCGCTCGCCATCACCACCGCGCGGTGCGGCCCGGCCACCACGATCGGGTCCGGTGTCTCGCGGACGGCATGCTGGATCCAGCCGGCGGGCCGCGACATCGACGTCACGCGGATCGCAAACGGAAGGGTACGGGACACGGCACGGTGGAGAGCGTCCTCTGCGTGGATCGGCAGGCGACCAGGAGCTGTCGACCCGGCACGGATTCAGCGAGGCGGACGAGGGGTGTGCGACAACACATCGGTCGTTCGCGATCCGGGCGGGCCAGTCTGGCCGGTCGGCCCTTCCGATTCAGGTGGCCGTCAGCGCGTGGCACTGTCGGCAGGAACGGAAACACCGTACACCGAGTGTACACCTCTCTTGACACCGTGGTGTACGAAAGCGCACGGACGGTGAGGTTCCCGCCGTCCGGCACGGCAAGTGGCCCTCGGTACCGCGACGGGTCTATGCTGATCGGCTGATGCTGATCGGTCGATGCTGATCGGCCGATGCTGATCGGCTGATACTTACCGACCGGCACGCGAGCCGTGAGATCTGCTGCGCTGCGATTGCACGTGGCGCCCGCGCGTCAGCCTCGCGCGGCGGGTCACGGCGCCGTGTCAGCGCGGTCGTTGCAGGAGGCCTTCGATGCCGGCGTGAACGGCGCGCGCCGGCTCACGCTGACTTCAAGGAGTGTACGGCTATGCGAACGATGATCCGCTGGTCAGGCAGGACCGCCCTCCTCTCTGCCATGGTCGGTGTCGCGCTCGTCGGGTCCGCGATGGCGCGCCCCGTCACGGTCGCCGACCTTCTCGCCGCGACGACGGCAGCCGACTGGCGTCAGCCCGATCCGGACAACACGCTCTACCTCGAGCTCGCCTCGGGCCGGGTCGTCATCGAGCTCGCCCCCCGGGTCGCGCCGCGCCACGTGGCGAACATCCGCGCGCTGGCGCGCGCGCACTACTTCGACGGGCTCGCGATCGTTCGTGTGCAGGATAACTACGTGGTGCAGTGGGCCGATCCCGACACGCACAGGCCGGTGCCGG
>CAITAM010000125.1 GCA_903890265.1 uncultured Pseudomonadota bacterium
CGCGCGCGGACTGCGTGCGCCTGTGCCGTGAGGGGCCGGTCGCCGTCGTGTATCCCGAGGGGGCGTGGTATCGCGACGCGACGCCTGAAAACCTCGAGCGAATCATCCAGGAGCATGTCATCGGCGGGATTCCCGTCGCCGACCTGCTGCTTGCCATGGCGCCGCTGCCGGCGCCCGTTGCACCGCCGGAGAGTGTGAAGTGAGCAATTCGATCGAAGTCAGTGGTATCCAGATCCGGTCCACTGGCGGCCCCGAGGTCCTTGAGTGGGTTTCGTTCGCCGTGCCAGCACCCGCCCGCGACGAGGTTCGGGTCCGTCACACGGCCATCGGCGTCAATCTCATCGATACCTACGACCGCACGGGGCTCTACCCGATGCCGCTTCCGGCGTCGCTCGGTCGCGAGGCCGCGGGCGTCGTCGACGCGGTCGGCAAGGGCGTGAAGGGCTTTGCCGTCGGCGACCGCGTCGCCTACGTCGCCCAGGTGCCGGGCTCCTACGTCGGCGCGCGTAACATCAAGGCCGCGCGCCTCGTGCACGTGCCGGCCGGTGTCAGCGACGAGCAGGCCGCTGCCGTGATGCTGAAGGGCCTGACGGCCCAGTACCTGCTGCGGCAGACCTACAAAGTCAGGAGAAAGGATCCCATCGTCGTCACGGCGGCGGCGGGCGGCGTGGGGCTGCTCCTCCTGCAGTGGGCGCGCCATCTCGGCGCGCACGTGATCGCGGTGGTCGGCAGCGATGCCAAGGTCCCGATGGCGCTCGAGCACGGCGCCGATGACGTCATCGTCTCCTCGCGCGAGGACATGGCGCAGCGCGTGCGGGAACTGACCCGAGGCAAGGGAGTGCCGGTCGTCTACGACTCGGTCGGCAAGGACACGTTCACCGCCTCGCTCGACTGCCTGCGGCCACGCGGCCTTATGGTGTCTTACGGCAACGCTTCGGGTCCCGTACCACCCGTCTCACTGCTCGAGCTGTCGCGGCGCGGATCGCTGTTCGTGACGCGGCCAACGCTCTATCACTACATCGCCTCGCGTCGCGAGCTCGACCGCGCGAGCCGCGAGTTGTTCGATCTCCTTGAGCGCGGCGTGCTGAAGATCGTGGTCGGCGGCCGCCATGCGCTGCGGGATGCCGCGGCCGCGCATCGCGACATCGAGTCACGCAAGACCGTCGGATCGCTGGTACTCGTTCCCTGAGTCACGCAGGGTCGGCGGCCCGGCGCCGCGCCCTGTTGCCGCCTGGGTTCATCTGCTCTGAGGGCTGCAACATGACGATGCGGGCAATCGGTTCGGGGCTCGGTGGCGCGCCGGCGGCGGTCAGGGCCGCGGTGGTTGCCGGGGTGGTGGGGGTACTCGGCGTGGTGGCGGTCGCGCCGGCCCGTGACATCCGTCGCCCGGAGTTCGACGTCGTGATCGAGCACGGGCGCGTGATTGACGGCACGGGCGCCCCCTGGTTCTACGGCGATGTCGGCATCAAGGCCGGACGCATTGTGGCGATCGGTACGCTGCGCGATGCCGTGGCCCGACAGCGCATCGATGCGACCGGCCGCGTCGTTGCGCCCGGCTTCATCGACATGCTCGGGCAGTCCGAGTACTCGGTGCTGGTCGAGCCCCGCCTGCCAAGCAAGGTCTACCAGGGCATCACGACCGAAATCACCGGCGAGGGCAACTCGGTCGCGCCGGTCAACGACGCGATCGCGCGCGCCAACGAGCCCCAATATGCGCATTTCAGGATCACGCGGGACTGGAACGACTTCAGCGGCTACTTCGCGCGCCTTGAGCGCCAGGGTCTGGGCATCAACGTCGCGTCCTACGTCGGCGCCACCACGGCACGGGAAATGGTGATCGGCTACGCCGATCGCAAAGCCACTCCCGAGGAGATCACGAGGATGCGCGAGCTCGTCGCAACCGCGATGCGCCAGGGTGCGGTCGGCGTGTCGAGCTCGCTCGAGTACGCGCCGGCGCCCTATGCCAGCACCGAGGAACTCATCGCGCTGGCTGACGTTGCCGCAGGTTTCGGCGGCATTTATGCGACGCACATGCGCTCGGAGCAGGACGACATCCTGGCCTCGATCGACGAGACCATCCGGATCGGTCGCGAGGCGCACGTGCCGGTCGAGATCTGGCACCTCAAGGCCGGCGGCGTCAGGAACTTCGGCCTGATGCCCGAGATCGTCGGTCGCATAGAACGCGCCCGCGCTTCAGGGGTCGACATCGCGGCCGATACCTACGCCTACCCGGCCTGGGCCAACGACCTGTCGGCGTTCATCCCGCCCTGGGCGCACGACGGCGGCAATACGGCCCTCGTCAAGCGGCTGTCCGATCCGGCGATCCGCACGCGGCTGCGTCAGGAGCTCGAGACCTCAAGCGCTGGCTGGGACAACGAATGGCAATCGGTATCGGGGCCGGAGGCCATTCTGATTTCCACGGTCCTGAACCCGTCGCTGCATGGCCTGCAGGGGCACACGCTCGCCGACATCGCCCGCAGCCGGGGTAAGGATCCGATCGAGACGCTGTTCGATATTCTTGTTGAGGACCACGCCAACACTCAAGTTGCCGTCTTCGGGATGGCGGAGCCCGACGTGGCGCTGGCCGCCGTCCAGCCCTGGGTGTCCTTCTGCAACGACAGCGAGGGCACCTCAACCGAAGGGCTGCTCGGTAATGATTACCCGCACCCGCGCGCCTACGGCACGTTCCCGCGCGTGCTGCGCAAGTACGTGCGGGAGGAGCGCCGGCTGTCGCTCGAGGAGGCCATCCGGAAATTCACCAGCCTGCCGGCATCACGGCTGCGCCTCGCCGATCGCGGCGTGCTGAAGTCGGGCCAGTGGGCGGACGTCGTGGTCTTCGATCCGGCGACCGTGACGGACAAGGCGACGTTCGAGGCGCCGAATCAGCTCTCCGAGGGCATGCAGTGGGTGCTGGTCAATGGCGTGCCCGTCATCGCCGACGGCAAGCTCACCGGTGCCCTGCCGGGCGCCGTGCTGCGCGGGCCGGGCTATCTCGCGCCAGGACCCGCGCCAGGACCCGCGCCGGGCCGTCGCGCTAGCGCTCCGTGATCGGCGCGTAGCCCGGCTGCGCTTCCACCTGTGTCAGCCACTGGCGGACGGCCGGGTAGCCGTCGAGGCTGAAGCCGCCCTCCGCGGCGACGTGCGTGTACGCGTAGAGCGCGATATCGGCGAGCGAATAGCGGTCGGCGACGAGGAAGCGGCGGCCGCTAAGGCCAGACTCAAGCACCGCCAGCGCCTCGTGGCCAAGCCTGAGCTTGTCTTCGAGGCGCTGCCCGAGCTCGGCCGGCGTCTGGCGCAGCGATTGCAGCCAGAAGCGCGCCGTGCCGAGATTGGGCTCGAGGTTGTACTGCTCGAAGCACATCCAGGCCGTCATCTGGGCGCGCTCGAATCGGTCGGCGGGCACGAGGAACGAGCCCTCGGCGAGAAAGCCGATGATCGCGTGGCTTTCCGCGAGGTAACCGTGGCCAGGGACCTCGAGGAGCGGAATGCGCCCGTTCCGGTTGCGTGCGAGGAATTCCGGGGTCCGGCTTTCGCCGCGCTTGAGGTCGATATCGACCAGCTCGTACGGCAGTCCCAGCTGCTTGAGAACGAGGCGTACCTTGTAGCCGTTTCCCGAGGGCAGGTAATCGTACAGGCGATACATCGTCTGCTCCGTCGCGCGCTCAGGTAGTCGCCGGGGCCTTCAGTCCAAGCCCGAGGGCGCCGCTGCGAACCACGTCGAGGACCGTGCCGAACTGGCTGGCCGCCGCGATGAAATGGTTGACCTGGGCTTCGCTGCTGGTCAGCTCGACGACGAAATTGGCGAGCTGTGCCGACAGGATCCGCCCGCCGGCCTCGGTGATCAGCGTCGTCAGGCGCGCCAGCGACGATTCGCCGACGCTGAGCTTGAGCAGCAGCAGTTCGCGCTCGAGGTGCTCGCCGCGGGTCATGTCGGTGACATCGACCACGTCGATCAGCTTCTGCAGCTGCGCCAGGATCTGGGCAATGGCGGCGTCGTTGCCGGTCGTGACCAGCGTCAGCCGCGACATCGCGGGGTCGTCCGTCGGCGCCACGGACAGCGACTCGATGTTGTAGCCGCGGGTGGAAAACAGTCCGGCGACGCGGGTGAGTGCGCCCGCCTCGTTTTGCAGCTGTACGGCGATGATATGACGCATCCGTGGGCTCCGCGCCCGGGTGTTTCCGGCGCCTCTGCCGGAGCATACCGCTGAATTTGTTGCGCTGCATGGACGGAGTCGGGGCGGGGTTGTTACTCTCGGGGACCGGCCCGCGCCGATAGCATGAATTTCCCGAGAAAACGACCGTGAAACACCCCGAACCGACCCAGACCCCGACGGAGCCGACCACCGCGAGGCCGCTGTCCGGCGCCGAGATCATCGTCCGCGTGTTTGCCGACGAGGGTGTGGACGTCATTTTCGGCTACAGCGGCGGCGCCATCCTGCCGACGTACGACGCGATTTTCGTTCACAACCGGGATAACCCCGACCGGCCAATGCCGCTGATCGTGCCCGCCAACGAGCAGGGCGCGGGCTTCATGGCGGCAGGCTACGCCCGGGCCAGCGGCAAGGTGGGCGTGTGTGTCGTCACGTCCGGTCCCGGGGCGACCAACACGGTGACGCCGGTCCGCGACTCGCTGGCGGACTCCGTGCCGATGGTGGTCATCTGCGGTCAGGTACCGACGGCCGCGATCGGCACCGATGCCTTTCAGGAAGCGCCGGTCGCGGCCCTCATGGGATCGGTGGCGAAGCACGTCTTTCTCGTCACCGACCCGACCCTGCTGGAAGCGACCATCCGTACCGCCTTCGAGATCGCCCGTACCGGCCGGCCGGGTCCCGTGGTTGTCGACGTGCCGAAGGATGTGCAGAACTGGCAGGGCAGCTACGCCGGCAAAGGCACCCTGCCGATTCCCGGCTACCGCAAGCGCCTTGCCGTCGTGAACGAGAACGAGCTCTCGGCAGACAGTGCGCGGCGCTTTCTGGATCTCTTGGCCGCCGCCGAGCGGCCGCTCATCTATGCCGGCGGCGGCGTGGTCAATGCCGGGGCCGCGGCCGCACTCACCGCGTTCGCGACGGCGTTCAACATACCGGTCGTCACAACCCTGATGGGCATCGGTGCCATAGACACCATGTCGCCGCTGTCGATGCGAATGCTCGGGATGCACGGTGCCGCGTTCGCCAATTACGCCGTGGAGGACTGCGATTTTCTCATCGCGCTGGGCGCGCGCTTTGACGATCGCGTGGCGGCCGTGCCCTCCCGGTTCGCGCCGCGCGCCAAATCGATCGCGCATTTCGACATCGACGTGTCGGAGATCAACAAGGTCAAGCGCGTGGACTTTCATCACGTGGGCCCACTGGCCACCGCCCTCGAAACCATCGTGCGCGAGGGCAGAGGGCGTGCTGCCCTCCCGGATTACGCCAGCTGGAACGCGCACTGCGCCGAGCTCAGGTCACGGCATGCGATGGACTACGACCGGGCAAGCCCGCTGATCCAGCCGTACTACGTGATCGAGGAAATCAATCGCCATACGAAGGGGCGGGCAATCATCGCCACCGGTGTCGGCCAGCACCAGATGTGGGCTGCTCAGTATTTCGACTTCGGTGGTCCACGGCAGTGGCTGACGTCCGGCAGCATGGGCACCATGGGTTTTGGTCTGCCGGCGGCGATCGGCGCCCAGTTCGCCCATCCCGACACGCTGGTCATCGACATCGATGGCGACGCCAGCATCCGAATGAACCTGGGTGAACTGGAGACCGTGACCACCTACGACCTGCCGGTCAAGGTCGTCGTCCTGAACAACTTCGGCGACGGCATGGTCAAGCAGTGGCAGAAGCTGTTCTTCAAGGGGCGGCTGTCGGCCAGCGACAAGTCCCTGCACAAGAAGGATTTCATCCGTGCCGCCCAGGCCGACGGCTTCCGCTTCGCGAAGCGCCTCGAGCACAAGGCCGACGTGCCACGTATCGTCGAGGAGTTCGTCAACTTCGAGGGCCCGGCATTCCTCGAAGTCTTCATCGACCCCGAGGCCTGCGTCTACCCGATGGTCGGCCCGGGGCAGTCCTACGACGAAATGATCACCGGCGATCACATCGTGGGGCGCAGTGAGCCCGGCGCCGTGAAGCCGCCCGATTCGTCGGAGATGTTCTAGATCGCGCCAGTGCCGACGCCAGTGCCACCGGCCGGGCCACCGTCGCTTGCCGAGGCACTGCCGGTCTGGGCCGGCATCGGGGCGGCCTCGTTCGGGGGACCGGCGGCGCAGATCGCCATGCTGCACCGGGAAATTGTCGAGCGGCGTGCCTGGGTCGACGAAGCCGAGTTCCAGCAGGCGCTGAACCTGTGCATGCTGCTGCCGGGTCCGGAAGCCCTGCAGCTCGCGATCTACCTCGGCTGGCGCTTGCACCGGGTTCGTGGCGCGCTGATGGCCGGCGGGTTGTTCCTTCTGCCGGCCGTACTGTTGCTCGGCGTCCTGTCCTGGGCCTACGTGCGGTACGGCCGGGTGCCGGCCGTGGCCGGCGCCCTGCTCGGACTTGAGGCCGCGGTCGTCGTCCTCATTCTCGCGGCCGTCCTGCGACTCGGGCGCCGGTCGCTGGATACGCTGGCCAAGCGCCTGATTGCGCTGGGTGCCTTCGCCGCGCTGACGCTGACGTCGCTACCCTATCCCCTGCTGCTTGGCGCCGCCGCACTGCTTGGCATGGTGTTCCGCCGCCCGGAGCGGCGCGACGGCGGGAAGAGCCAAGCGGCGAGCTCGCGCATTCCCTCCCGTCCACTGCTCACCCTCGGTACCGGGATCGTGCTCTGGCTCGTGCCGCCGCTCGGACTCGTGGCAGCGGGACTCGACGGCGTGCCCCTGCGGCTCTACCTCGTGCTGACGCGCGCCGCGCTCCTGACCTTCGGCGGCGCCTACGCGATCGTCCGGTACGTGTCGGCCGACTTCTCCCAGACGCTCGGCTGGCTGACGCCGGAGCAGAGCGTGGTTGGTCTCGCGCTCGCCGAGACGACACCCGGTCCGCTGATGATCGTTCTGCAGTATTTCGGCTTCATGGCCGGCTGGAACCATCCCGGGTCGCTCGGGCCCGAGGCCGCTGCATTCCTCTGTGCCGCGCTCGCCAGCTACGCCTGTTTCCTGCCTTCGTTCGTGATCGTGCTGCTGGCAGCGCCGTATCTTGGCGTCCTCGGGCGCTCGCCACGGGTCGGCGCCGCGCTGGGCGGCGTCACGGCCTTTGTCGTCGGCGTTATCGCGAGCCTCGGCGTCACCGTCGCTGCAACCGTGCTGCTGCATGCCGATACCCACGCGCCCCGCTGGCCGGTCCTTGCCCTATCATTGCTGACAGGGGTCCTGCTGCGTGCTTCACAGGCGCCCCTGTACCTTGTGATGCTCGTGGCCGCCGGGGCTGGCCTGGTCGCGACCGCGTTTGGATTCCTATGACGTCCGCTCGTCCCTGTCCGCCGGGGCGCGGGCGTTCGGCCTGCCTATCGATCTGAGGAGCTGGATATGAAATACCTGCACACCATGGTGCGCGTCACCGATCTCGATGCGTCCCTTGATTTCTACTGCGCAAAGCTCGGGCTCGTCGAACTCAAGCGCAAGGACTACCCGAGCGGCCGCTTCACGCTCGTTTTCCTCGCCGCGCCGGGCAACGACGACGCGCAGGTCGAGCTGACCTACAACTGGGACCCGCAGCCCTACACGATCGGGCGGGCGTTCGGCCACCTGGCGTACGAAGTCGACGACATCTACGCCGTGTGCACCCGCCTGATGCAGGGTGGCGTGACGATCAACCGGCCGCCGCGCGACGGGCGGATGGCCTTCGTCCGTTCGCCCGATCTGATTTCCATCGAATTGCTGCAGGCAGGCACTGCGCTCGCACCGGCCGAGCCTTGGCTGTCGATGCCGAACGTCGGCGAGTGGTGACGCGCCTACCAGGGCAGGGTCCGGCCATCCCACTGCAAAAAGTCGCCGCTGTTCGCGAGACTGGCCTTGGCGATCACCTGCCGTAGCCCGGCGACACTGGTCGGCGCATCGAGCGGCGCATTGGCGCCGCCCATTCTCGTGCGCACCCAGCCGGGGTGCAGCGCGAGTACCGTGATGCCGCGGTTCCTTAGATCGATCGACAGCGACTTCAGGATGGCATTGGCCGCCGCCTTGCTCGCCCGGTAGGCGTAAAGGCCGCCCGAGTCATTCGCCGCCACGGAGCCGAGCAGGCTCGACAGCGTCACGAACTTGCGCTCGGTGCTTTGCGCGACTTGGCGGGCAAAAGCCTCCGCGAGGCGCAGCGGGGCGTAACTGTTGATCCGAAAATGCGTCTCGAAATCAGCCCACGCGCTGTGACCGAAATCGTGCCGTGTCATGTAGCCCGCGTTATGGATCAGCACGTCGATGGCGCAATCCGAGAGCCGGGCCGCCAGCGCATCGATCGCGTCGCCGTCCAGAAGGTCGAGCGGCTCGACGGTCAGCCTTTCGCCAACGCGGGTCTGCAACTCCGCGAGCTCGCGGGCCTCGGCGGGATCGCGGACCGTGGCCGTCACGGTGGCGCCGTCCGCGAGATACTGACGGATAAACTCAAGACCGAGGCCGCGATTGGCACCGGTGACCAGAACGTGTTGCGTGCTCAATTTGCGTCCCTTCGGGGTATTGCGCCTGCGCGTATTTGATCGCGCGCGCTTCAGGTAAAGTAAGATCGGTCAGCCCGGCGCCGTGACGCGGCTGTAACAAAGTTTAACGAAGTGAAGGGGAGTGGCGAGATGGTGAAGAAGCTTTTGGCGGAGTTCCTGGGTACGTACTGGCTGGTGCTCGGCGGCTGCGGGTCCGCAGTCCTTGCTGCCAAGTTTCCCGGGGTCGGCATCGGCCTGGTTGGCGTGTCGCTTGCCTTCGGTCTCACCGTCGTGTCGATGGCCTACGCGGTGGGCCATATTTCGGGTGGCCACTTCAATCCCGCGGTCAGCGTCGGGGTGTGGGCTGCCGGCCGGATGGACCCGGGCACCGTCGTGAGCTACGTCGTGGCGCAGGTCATCGGCGGCATTGCCGCCGCAGCGACGCTTGCCTACATCGCCTCGGGAGCCCCCGGGTTTGACGTGGTCGCGAGCGGTCTCGCAGCCAACGGCTACGGTGAACACTCGCCGGGCCATTACGAGCTGGGCGCGGCGTTCGTGACCGAGGTCGTCATGACGTTCTTCTTCCTGATCGTCATCCTCGGTTCGACCAGCCCGCGCGCGCCGGCCGGCTTCGCGCCGCTCGCGATCGGTCTTGCGCTGACGCTTATTCACCTGATCAGCATTCCGGTCACCAACACCTCGGTCAACCCGGCGCGCAGCCTCGGCCCCGCGATCATGGTCGGTGGCTGGGCGCTGTCGCAGGTCTGGCTGTTCGTGCTGGCGCCGCTCGCCGGTGCGGCGCTGGCAGGTGTCGTGCACCGCTTCCTCGACAGCCGCGACTGACCGTCGTCCGCGGTGCCTGCGCCGGACACGGGGCGGGCACCGCGGCGCCTGGCGGCGCGTGGCGGCGCCTGCCAGGATTGCGACGCGGTTCGTGTTGGCGGGGCCGGGGGCGCGCTAGGCTCCGGAGCCACGATGAGAGGACTCATGAACCACCCAGCAGCGACCCGGGCGCCCAATCTGCGGCGTGCCTATTTTGAGTCGCGGTTTGGCCAGCTGCACTGCCGCACCGCGTTTCCATCGACGGGCGGCTTTGACGAGCTCACGCCCCTGCTGGCGCTGCACGACGCGCCGGGCACCGGTGCCGAGCTTGCCCTCCTGCTCCCCCTGTTGGGCCGCGACCGGTCGGTCTACCTGCCGGACCTGCCGGGCTGCGGCCAGTCGGACGGCCCGCTCGCGACCGTGACCGTCGGCGAATACGGTGCCGGTATCGCCGACATGCTGCGCGGCCTGCGGCTGCGCGAGGTCGACGTCCTCGGGGTTGGCGTCGGCGCCGCCATCGCGATCGAAGTGGCGCTGCAGATGGGGCAGGGGGTGCGACGGCTCGTCCTCGCGCGTCCTTCGCTGAGCGCGTCCGGCCAGAGTGCGCCCCCTGCGGCCCGGGCCGACGGTTCCCACCTCCTCGCCGAATGGCAGAGCAGCCTCGTCCTTGCCGCCAGTCCGGACCTTGAGCTGCAGACCCGCGAGTTCGGGGCGCGACTGTCGGCCGGCGCGTCGTCGCACTGGCCGCGGGTGGCGCTTGCCAGCTGGTCGGTGGCCTCGCGAGCCGCCCCGCTCACCGCCCCGGTGCTGGTGCTCGAATCGGCAACCCCCTCGCCACCGACCAAGGCGCTGCTGCCCATGGCGCGGGTCGAATCCTTCCCGTCGGCCGGCATTTTTTCCCCGGCGGCGCTTGAACGAAACGTCCGCAGCCTGACGGAGTTCCTCGACCGCTAGCGCGGCATTCGCCGGGTTGCGATCGGGCGTGGACTGCCCTCAGACTTGCGCGGTGAACACCAATTACCTTGAGCTGATCCTGAAAGCGCGCGTCTACGACGTCGCGATCGAGTCGCCCCTTGAGCCCGCACGGCGCCTCTCGGCGCGGCTCGGCAATGAGGTCTTCTTCAAAAGGGAAGATCTGCAGCCGGTGTTCTCGTTCAAGCTGCGCGGCGCCTACAACAAGATCTCCCACCTCGGGGCCGAGGCGGCCAGAGCCGGGGTCGTCTGTGCATCCGCCGGCAATCACGCTCAGGGCGTTGCGCTCGCCGCCCGCAAGCTCGGTATCAGTGCGCTGGTCGTGATGCCGGAAACCACGCCGCAGATCAAAGTCCGTGCCGTTCTTGATCTCGGCGCCGAAGTAGAACTCCACGGCGATGACTACGACGCGGCGTACGGGCGGGCTCGCACACTGGAGAGTGAGCGTGGGCTGACATTCATCCATCCGTTCGACGATCCGCTCGTCATCGCCGGCCAGGGCACGATAGCGATGGAGATCCTTCGTCAGCATGACGAGCGGATCGACGCCATCTTCGTACCCGTGGGCGGCGGCGGACTCATTGGCGGCATTGCCGCGTATATCAAGGCGCTGTACCCGTCGATCCGCATCGTTGGCGTCGAGCCTGAGGATGCGGCAAGCATGGATGCCTCGCTCAAGGCCGGACGGCGAGTCACCCTCGATAGGGTCGGTATCTTCGCCGACGGCGTCGCGGTTCGCACGGTCGGTGAGGAGAACTTCCGGCTCGCGCAGGCCCATGTCGATGAAATGGTACTGGTGACGACCGACGAGATCTGCGCGGCGATTCAGGACATCTTCGAGGATACCCGCTCCATCGTCGAGCCGGCCGGCGCCCTCGCCGTCGCGGGCCTCAAGCAGTACGTGGCGGCCCATGGCAGCAGGGGCCAGACGTTCGTCACGTTGAACTGCGGTGCCAACATGAATTTTGACCGTCTGCGCTACGTGGGCGAGCGGGCCGACCTCGGCGCCAAGCGCGAGGCGCTGTTTGCCGTTGAAATTCCGGAGCAGCGGGGCAGCTTCCTCGCCTTCTGCGAGAGGCTCGGACGCCGCTCGGTGACGGAGTTCAACTACCGGTACTCGGACTCCAGTCGCGCGCATATATTCGTCGGCCTCGCCGTGGCCGGGGCTGCTGCCGAGCGCGAAGCGCTCGCGTCTGAAATTGGTGGCGCCGGATTCCGGATCATCGATCTCAGCAACAACGAGATGGCCAAGCTGCACCTGCGCTACATGGTGGGCGGTCCCGCGCCGCAGGTCGCCCACGAGCGGCTTTACCGGTTCGAGTTTCCCGAACGACCCGGCGCGCTGCTGAAGTTCCTGCGGGCCATCGGGGTCGGCTGGAACATCACGCTGTTCCATTACCGCAACCACGGCTCTGACTACGGACGCGTACTGGCCGGTATCGACGTGCCGCCCGAGACCGAGACCGAATTCCTCCGCCACCTCGAGTTGCTCAACTACCGCTACGTCGAGGAAACCGGCAATGACGTCGCGCGCCTCTTCCTGACGGCCGGCTGACGCGGATGGCCGCCTACGAGCCGCGGCGGCGCGCGCGCCGCGAGCGACAGCAGATCCGTGGACTGGACATCAGCGTGCGCCGCTGGGGCGAGGCCGGGGCGACCTTGCCAGACGTCTATCTGCACGGCTTCATGGACGTGGGGGCGACGTTCCAGTTTCTCGTCGATGACCTCGGCGGTGACCGGCCGATCGTTGCGCCCGACTGGCGCGGCTTTGGCGACAGCGGACGCAGCGGCCCCGACTACTGGTTCGCGGATTACCTGGCCGACCTCGACGCGCTGCTCGAGTGTTATTCGCCTGCGCGCGGGGCGGTGCTGGTCGGCCACAGCATGGGCGGCAACGTCGCGGGCATCTACGCGGGTGTGCGCCCCGAACGCGTCGCCGCGCTGGTGCTGATCGAGGGATTCGGCCTGCGTGACCAGGCCCCGGAGCGGGCCCCCGAGCGCTACCGGCTGTGGCTGGACGAAGTTCGTGAGCTCCAGCCGTTTCGGCCCTACGACTCGCTCGACGCCTTTGCCGGCCGCCTGCTGGCCAGCAATCCCCGCCTCACCCCCGCCCAGGCCGGGTTTCTCGCGGCAGAGATGGCAGCCAGCGGAGCGGACGGCAGCGTCACGTTCAACGCCGATCCCGGCCACCGGCGCATCAATCCCGTCCTGTACCGCCGGGCCGAAGCCGAGGCGTGCTGGCGTGCCTGCCGCTGTCCGGTGCTCGTGCTGCTCGGCGCCGACTCCCCGCTGCGCCTCGCGCTGGGCGCTGCAGCGACGCCCGAATACCTCCGGAACGTGTTCGCGGACGCCGAGGTACAGGTCATCGCCGACACCGGCCACAACCTGCATCAGGACGCGAGCGGCGCCTGCGCGCGGGCCATCGAGGCGTTCCTGGCGCGCGTTGGACGGTGACGGCGGGGCCCCGCGCGGGGGCGGCGGTGGTGCCGGGTGGCCGTTTCGTCCCTGAAAGCCCGGCCTTCGTCCCCGGCCGTGGCCGGACGGCGGCCAACCGGGTCCACTGCGCAGCGGATCACGCACCACCGGGGTCGAAGGCGGCGCCCGGTCGGGCAGCGCCAGGGAGACAGTATGCAATTCACGGCAAAGGCTGCCGTCCGGTGGGGGCGCACGCACGGTAGACTAGCGGCTTTGCCTGGCGCCCGTGGCACGGCCGAGACCGCGCCCGCGCCGTACCCCACATCCGAGGATCCGATCGTGCGACTGTGCTTTGCGCCCCCGGTACGGTTCGCCCGTTGGCCGGTGCTCTGTGTCTTTGCCGGCGTGGCGGCGGGTCTAGCTGCCTGCCACAAGGCCGATGATGCGGCCAACGCCGACCGTACGATGCCGACGGTCAGCACCGTCGTCCCGCATCGCACGGC
>CAITAM010000126.1 GCA_903890265.1 uncultured Pseudomonadota bacterium
CCGGTGAAGTACACCTCGTAGGGCTGGTATTCACGCCGCTCACGCGCGTTCGAGTACCAGAGCACGAATACCGTCGCCATGGCAATGACCACCAGCATGAAGGCGCCGACGGCGACGTAATTGGCTTCGCGTTCCATTTCTCTCCCCGCTCAGCGTGGCGCCGTGGCCGCGCTGACATCGTGCTTCATGGCGCCGCGCGCGAGTTCGGCGCGCGGCCCGTGGAAATACTCCCGGATCCAAGGGTGCTGCTCGGCGAGCATTTCGTTGAGAGTACCACTCACCATGCGCCGGTCGACAATCACGCCGACCCGGTTGCAGGTCCGGAAAATACTGTCCAGATCGTGCGTGATCATGACGACCGTGAGGTTGAGGCTCTTCTGCAGATACAAGAGGAGGTCGTCAAATGCGCTCGCCGAGATCGGGTCGAGCCCCGACGTCGGCTCATCAAGAAACAGCAGCTTGGGGTCGAGCACGAGCGCTCTGGCGAGTGCCGCGCGCTTGACCATGCCGCCCGACAGCTCGGCCGGGTATTTGCTCGCCGCACTGTCGTGCAGGCCCACCAGGCGGATCTTCTGCAGCGCGAGTTCCCGCAGCACGTCCTCCGGCAGCTGCCGGTACTCGGCAAGCGGCAACTCGACGTTCTCGGCAACGGTCAGCGACGTGAAGAGCGCGCCCTGCTGAAAGGTGACGCCGTAACTGCGCTTGATCACCGTCAGTTCCTCGTCGGTGCGGGCGGTGATATCGACTCCTTCGATCTCCACCGAGCCCACCTGGGGCGTACGCAAGCCAAGCACCGTGCGAAGCAGCACCGACTTTCCGGCACCGGACCCACCGATGATGCCGAAGATCTCGCCCGGGTAGACGTTCATGTCGAGGCCGTCATGCACGACCTGGGCACCAAACCGGTTGACCAGGCCACGCACCTCGACGATCGGCCGTCCCTTGCTGACCGGCTGGCCGTCGCTGACCGGCAATGAGTCCGCGTCGTTCATCAGAAGTCGATCTGCCAGTAAACGACCGCGAAAATCGCGTCCGCCAGGAGGACCAGGAATATCGACTCCACCACGGCCTGCGTGGTCCGTCGGCCGAGCTCGCGCGACGAGCCGTGCACCTGCAGGCCGCGGTACGTCCCGACCAGCGCGATCAGCGCCGCGAAGACCGGGGCCTTCAGGAGACCGGCCCAGAACGTCGTGGTGGCAAGCGCCTCCTGGGTGCGGATCGCGAACTGGTTGAACGGAATACCGAGCACGAGCCACGAGAGCACCGCGCCACCCGCGAGACCCATCGCATCGGCAATGACCGTCAGGAGGGGCAGGGCAATCACCAGCCCGATGACCCGCGGCAGGACCAGCACCTCCACCGCATTGACCCCCATGGCGCCTAGCGCATCCACTTCCTCGTTGAGCTGCATGACGCCGATCTCCGCGGCGTAGGCGCTGCCGGACCGTCCGGCGACGATGATGGCGGTCAGCAGCACACCGAGCTCGCGCAGGACGGACAGCGCCACGAGGTCCACCACGAAGACCTGCCCGCCAAACTGCTGCAGCTCCTGGGCGCCGATATAGGCGACGATCACGCTGATCAGGAAGGCGATGAGCGCCACGATCGGCACGGCCTGCAGGCCCGACTCGCTGACATGCCGGACCACGGAGGGTATGCGCAGGTGCCGCGGCACGCGCAGGCCGCGCAGAAAGGCCACGGTCAGGCTGCCGAGGAAGGCCAGCGCGTTGCGCGTGGCGGCGACGGAATCCACCGTCCACATGCCGAGCACGGCCAGCACCGAGCGCTGCGCGGCAGGCTCGGCCTCCTCCTTTGCCTGGTCGGCCGAGAGGGTCGCCCGCTCGAACGCCACGCTCTCCGGCGGACTGCCCTCCCAGCCCGGGTCCACGCCCGCGGCCCGGAGCCGCTCGCTCAGCCGCTCGACGAAATGGGCGCCGGTGAGGTCAATGGACTCGAGGCCCGACGCGTCGAGCAGCGCCGGGCCCGGGCCGTCGATCCTCACCGTCGTGACGGCCTCGTCGAGCTCACGGACGGACGCCGCCCGCCAGGCACCCAGCAGCCGGTAGACGGGCTTGCCCTCGCGCCGGTCGAGCTCGATCAGCATCAGGTGGACGGCGACGCCTCTAGCGCCTTGTGGCTGCCATCGCAGAGCGGCGCGTTCTTGGTCGCCTTGCAGCCGCAGAACCACACCTTCTTCGACTCGGCCGCGTCGTAGCGGAGCGGCGTCTTGTCGGTACCCTTGTGGGAGCCGTCACAGAACGGCTGGTTCTTCGAGGCGCCGCAGCTGCACCACCAGTAGGTCTTGCCGGCCTCGACGTCTACCGGCTTCGGCTGAGTGCTTCGGACGAAGGATTCGCTCATGGTCGTGACTCCGCAGGAAGAAGGTTCACGCCATGCTAGCAGCCGAACCCCGACAGATCACGACTCCGTGCCCGACCGGGGCGGGCGGACCTCGCCCGCCCGCCACGGCCGCCCGGCCGAGCTCCCGCCTAGTCCTTGGCCTGCAGGTGCGCCTCGACGAACCAGAGCTGCTTGTCGATCTCGGCGGCAAGCCCGGTGTACAGATCGGACGTGACCTTGTCGCCGAGCTTGTCGGCGCTGTCGATGGCGGCCCGGAGCCCCGCACCGTAGCGGGCGAGCGCGGCAGCGAGCGCCGTCAGGTGCGCGGTGCCGGTCGTTATATCGAGTGGATAGGCCTTGAGCGTGCTGCGGCCGGCGACCGCGGCAACGGTACCTTCGGCAACCCCGCCGAGCGTCGTGATTCGCTCCGCCAGCTCGTCGACCTGACCCTCGACTGCCTCGGCCACCTTGTCGAAGAACTCGTGCAGGGCGATGAAACGGGGACCCTTGACGTTCCAGTGTGCCTGCTTGACCTGCAGCGACAGGTCAATGGCATCCGCCAGTCGTTCGGACAGCGTAGCGACGACCTTGCGGCGAATCTTCTCGGGGATGTCGATCTGTGTCTTGTGCATGGTATTTCCTTCACTGACGGCCGGAGCCGGCCGGTACTACTGGAAGGCATTTTGCGCCAGCCGCTGGCGCCGATCCAATGCTTGGATGCTATCGCTGCCATGGAGGCCGTCGATGCCGGCGCCCGCCTCGGGCGCCGGGCGGCAGCTGCATCAGGCGCGGTCTTCGGAGCGCCGGCGGCTGTAGACGGCGCCGGCAATGAACAGCGCCGACACGAGGACGCCGATGATCGTCGACGGCGAACCGAGGAAGGTGAGCGGGCTCATCACGTCACTCGCAATGCTGCCGATCGTCCGGCCATCGATGTCACCGGCGGAATTGAAGGTCACGCGGGCGTCGGCAAAGGCGGTCGACAGGTACTGGGCGAAGCCAAACCGCTTTGTGAGATAGGCGCCAGCCGTGAACGAGTGGAAGGCCACTGCCTCGAACACCACGACGAGCGCCGGCACGACGACCGCGACGAGCATCGGCGACCGGCCGAGCCGGCCACGGGCCAGCGGGAGCCACGCCGAGACGAGCAGAAACCAGGTCGTCATCGGCAGGAACCAGACCGTGGCGGTGAGGGTGAGGTAGAGCAGGGCGACCGTCGCGTGCCACCACACGGCGGGTGACCAGACAGCGGCGAGCAGGTTGCTTAACGAGTAGGCCTCGACGGTAAACAGAAGCGAGAGGACCAGCGTGGTCGCAAGCCCCGCCGCGAGAGCGACGAGAGGAATGACGAGCGCAGCAACCACGACTTTCGCCAGCACGGTCGACAGGTCGCTGACCGGCAGCGACTTCCAGAACAGGATCGTGCGCTGGGAACGCTCGGCATGCAGCGTATCCGCGGCATAGAAAATCTGCACACCCGAGGCGAGCATCAGGAACAGCGCGCCGACCAGGCAGATGATGGCGATCATGAGGATCTGCAATTTGCGCGCGGGGGCCTCGATCGGTCCCAGATCAAGTCCGCTGACGTCGCCACTCATGCTGATCGGATGTCCGTTCAGAAGGCCGATGATCGCACTGAGTACGATCACGCCGAACAGTACGCCCGGCCCCCCGACGATCAGCCGGTGTTCCCACAACTCACGCCGAACGAGCCAGGCAAACGGGGAATTCCATACGGAGCGCGCGTTCATCAGACTGCCCTCGTCGTCATTTTGGCCACGAAAAGATCAGCCAGCGACGGCTGCCGCACGTCACCGAGCGCCGCGAGCGCCTTCGGGTCCGCGCCCTCGAACATGAAGACCGTGCGCCCGAGCGAGTTTCGTTCGGACAGGGGCTTAAGGCGCCTTGCCGCCTCGACGTGCTCCGGGCCCACGACCAGCTGCGCGAAACGGTCCGCCACCGCATCCATGGCGAGGTCCAGCACGACCTTGCCACGCTCGAGAAAGATCACGTCCGTGAGGATATTTTCAATCTCTTCGACCTGATGGGTCGTGACGAGGATGGTTCGCTCGTCATCCATGTAGTCGTTCAGCAGGTGATCGTAGAACTGCTTGCGCGAGACGATGTCGAGCCCGAGGGTCGGCTCGTCAAGGACGAGCAGCTTTGCATCGATGGCCATGACGAGCGCGAGGTGCAGCTGCGTCACCATGCCCTTTGACAGGCTGGCGACGCGGGCCTTTCTCGGCAGCCCGAATCGATTGATCAGTTCCGCGCAACGCTCCGGGCGAAAGCGCGGGTGAACGTGTGCCACGAAATCAATCGCCTGCTGGACCTTAAGCCAGCGCGGCAGCACGGCGACGTCGGCGATGAAGGAAGTCACCTCCATCAGCCGGCCACGCTCCCGGTAGGGGTCAAGACCCATCACCGTGAGCTCGCCTTCCGCCGGAATGAGGCCGAGGATGGCATTGAGCGCCGTGGTCTTGCCTGCCCCGTTCGGGCCGATCAGCCCGACGATGCGGCCGGGCGCTGCGTGGAACGAGACGCCGTCGAGAGCCACGGTCTGGCCGTAGCGCTTCGAGAGTCCGCGTGCCTCAATCACGTTCGTGGTCATGGTTCTCTGTTCCTTACTCTGCGTCGGACTCGGGCCGCTCTGCAGCGCCCGGCTGGCCGGGCGACAGCGTTGAGCCGGACTCGGTGGGTAACGGCAGCGCGGCGAGTTCCGCCACGGACAGCCCGAGGCGATGGATCGTGGCGTGGATTCGCGGCCAGTCGGTGGCGATGAATCGCTCGCGCTCCCCTTTGAGGAGCGCGGCGCCGGCCCCGGCCGCCACGTACATGCCCCGACCGCGCCGTTTCTCGACCAGCGCCTCGTCCACGAGCTGCTGATAGCCCTTGAGGACGGTGAGCGGGTTGAGGCGAAAGTCGGCCGCGACGGTCCGCACGGACGGCAGCGCATCGCCCTCCTTGAGCACGCCCTCGAGAATCATGGCCACGACGCGATCCCGCAGCTGGCGGTAAATGGGCTGGCTGTCGTTCCACTCTGCGTCCATAGGCGGGGGAGCTTCCGTCGGAGGGATGAGGAGAAGGTGTGTTGCCGTACTACTCTACCAGACCAGCTATCTGCGCCTCGGCGCCGGCCGCGGTGGTGGCGGGCGGCGGCAGTCGCGACGCGACGACCACGACGTCCGCCAGACGGGCTGCCGCCGCCGGCCGCGCGTGGACGACGATGTCGCCGGCGGCGAGCAGGTCGTGGCCGGCCTCGGCACGGTCGGGCGCCGCGGGTGCCGCGGGTGCCGCGGCGGCCACCATCCGGTAAACCGACTGGGGTTTGGTGACGGCGGTTCGGTCGTGGCTGGCACTGCAGGCGGCGACCGTGGATACGAGAGTCACGGCGGCGATCAGGACACGGGCGAGAGAGGTCATGGCGGTCTCCTTACGGTGGCTTCGAGCGGTCCGGGCGAGGGCACGGAACGCCGAAGCAGGTTGGTGATTGGTTCTCATGGTGTTGTAGTTAACTACAACAGTAATTTTCCGTCAAGCGATTTTCTTCCCTCGCCCCGTGGACCAGCCCAGGCTGCTGGTTTCGCAAGGGTTTTTCGTGGCCGGCGCGACTCGCGACAGCCAGTAATCAACGGTGCCGCCGGCCGTCTCGGCAGTCGCACGTGGCGGCCAGGTCAGCCCGGGCGCGCGTGCCTGCTAGACTTTGGGCTCAATTCACGTTCCCGCCCCGGAGATCCCCGATGAAAGCACCGATGACCGTCACCATTACCGGCGCCGCCGGCCAGATCGGCTACGCACTGGCCTTTCGCGTGGCGTCAGGGCAGATGCTGGGCCCCGATCAGCCGGTCAATCTGAACCTGCTGGAGATCACCCCGGCACTGCCAGCCCTCGGCGGCGTGGTGATGGAGCTCAACGACTGCGCGTTCCCGACGCTGAACAAGGTCACCGCGACGGACGATGCGCGCGTCGCCTTCCGCGACTGCGATGTCGGTCTGCTGGTCGGCGCCCGTCCGCGCGGCCCGGGCATGGAGCGCAAGGACCTGCTGCTCGCCAACGCACAGATCTTCTCCGCTCAGGGCAAGGCCCTTAATGAGGTCGCATCGCGCTCCGTGCGCATCCTCGTGGTCGGCAACCCGGCCAACACCAATGCCCTGATCGCCAGCCGGAACGCGCCGGACCTCGATCCGCGCCGCTTCACCGCCATGACACGGCTGGATCACAACCGCGGCGTCGCCCAGCTCGCCGAGAAGACCGGCAGCCACGTGACGGACATCCGCCACATGACGATCTGGGGCAACCACAGCGCGACGCAGTACCCCGACCTGCACCACTGCACCGTGGCGGGCAAGGCGGCCCTGACGCTCGTCGATCAGGCGTGGTACGCCGACACCTTCATCCCGACCGTGCAACAGCGCGGTGCGGCGATCATCAAGGCCCGCGGCGCGTCCTCGGCGGCCTCCGCCGCGTCAGCCGCCATCGACCACGTGCGCACCTGGGTGCTCGGCTCGCCGACGGGTGACTGGGTCAGCATGGGCATTCCCTCGGATGGCAGCTACGGCATCGCCGAGGGCCTGATCTACTCGTATCCCGTCACCTGCAGTGGTGGCGACTACCATATCGTTCAGGGGCTTGAGATCAATGATTTCAGCCGCCAGCGGATGGAAGCCACGCGCGCGGAACTTGCCGAAGAACGGGACGGCGTCAAAGATCTGCTCTAAGCCCCGGCGCAGCCTCGGGCAGGGGCTGGAGGGCGGTTCAAGTATCGCCGGGGGCGGCCGAAAGAGAGGACAGGTACTGGCGGGCGTACTGCCCGCCAGCGTCCCCTGCCCGCGGTGACTGGCGACGGATGCGCCATTCGGCCTCGGCAGGGACCCGTCCCTGCGAGGCCCCGAACGCGCCATGCGTGCCCCAGCCCACCTGCCTGAGCGTCCCCTCCCGGCCGCCGAGTCGTACGCGATGCCGGAGCCCGCACCGGACCCGGCTCTCGCCCGCATCGCGTCCCTTGCCGCCCGCCTGTGCAACGCCCCGGTCGCCCTCGTCTCGCGGGTCGACAGCGAAACCCACCGGCTTTGCGCCTGGCACGGGCTGCCAACGCCGGATCGCCCGGCAGGCCTCATGTTCTGTGCCGAGGTGCTGCTCACCGACCAGACCCTCGCCACGACCGATGCACGCACCAACGCGCATCTGGCCCATCATCCGCTGGTCGCCACCCGTGGCGTCCGTGCCTGCCTTGCCCTGCCACTGCGGGCCGACGGCGACGCACCGGCCATCGGCACGCTGTGCATCCTTGATGTCAGCGTCCGCGACTGGTCGACGCAGGAACTGGCGAGTGCCGACGATCTCGCCGCCGCCGCTGCCGCCCTGCTGGCCGCGCGCCACGAACCGGCGCTGACCGACAAAGGCTCGACGGCAGCCGATCATCTCGAGTTCGCCTTCCGCCATGCGCCCATCGCGCTCGCGCACCTCGGTCCCGACGGCGCGATCGTCAAGGCCAACCGCGCACTTTGTGAACTGCTGGGCGAGGACCCTGGCGCACTTGCCGACGCACTGCTCTGGGAATACGTCGATGGCCCCGACCGCCAGCGGGCACACGACTGCGCCCTGGGCTTGCAGGGCAAGCGCCACGACCGGGCCTTGATCGCGGTCCAGATGCGGCGTCGCAACGGCTCGTCGTTCCCGGTCGAACTGTCGCTCACCTGGGAGCGCACGGGCGCCAGCAGCGGATACCTGCTTGCCGGAGTCGTCCTGTCGAGCGCCGCTCCATCCGGCGATGCCGGCTTCGGGCGCTCGCAGGAAATGTTCGAGCACGCGGTTCGCCTGCGCACCAATGAACTCAATACGGCGAATGAATTGCTCCGCGGACAGAACCGCACGCTGCGTGACGCGGCATCCCGGGCCACGACCGCGAGCGCCAACCTGCGCCTGCTCACCGACAGCCTGCCCGCCCTGATCGCACACTGGGACGACACACTGACGCTGCGTTACGTCAACGCCGCACAAGCGGAATACAGCGGCCTCACGACACAGGAGATGATCGGCAAGTCGCTCGCGGACGTCGTTGGCCCGGAGCTCTACGAGTCGATCCTGCCGCGCGCCGAGGCCGTACTGGCTGGCATTCCGCAGCAGTTCGAGCGTCGCCTGTCGATGCCCGGCGGCGAGGAGCGCACCATCAATTTCCACTGCGTCCCCGAGTGGTCGGACGGTGCGGTGACGGGCTTTTTCGCCATGGGTGTCAACATCACCCACCTGCGCCGCAGCTCCGATGCCCTCGCCCGCCGGGAGGCGCTGCTGCGCGCGACCAGCGAAGTGGCCGGTGTCGCCGGCTGGGAATACGACTTGAGCACCAATCAATTCTGGTACTCGGAAATAGTCCGCAGCATCGTCGACGCGCCGGCCAACGCGCCGGTGCCGACCACCGACCTGCGCGATTATTTCCCGCCCTACGTGCGCATCGAGATCGAGACGGCCTTCCGTGAAGCCGTGGAGAACCACCGGCGCTTCTCCCTTGAGCTGCCGCTCATCACCGTCCGCCGCCGGCCGAAGTGGGTGCGCATGGTCGGCGAACCGCAGATCGCCGAGGGCCGATGCTCAAGCATCGTTGGTGCGCTGCAGGACATAACGGCGGAGCGAACCTCCTCGCAGTCGCTGCGAGCCGCCACGGCAGCCGCGAAGCGAGCCAACAACGTCAAGGACCTGTTCCTTGCCAACATGAGCCACGAGATCCGCACCCCGCTGAACGGGGTGATCGGCATGACGGGCCTGCTGCTGGACACGGAACTCTCCGGCGAACAGCGTGAATACGTCGAAATCGCGCGCTCATCCGGTGAAACCCTGCTGTCGCTCGTCAATGACATCCTCGATCTAGCCAAGATCGAATCCGACCAGCTCGAGCTCGAGCGGATCGACTTCAGCCTGCGGACGATCATCGACGAGGCCATCGATTCGGTAGCGCTCGCTGCCGCGCAGAAGGGTATCGACCTCAACACCCGCCTCGGCGACGGCTGCGACGCTGCATTCCGCGGCGATCCGACACGGCTGCGTCAGGTACTCATCAACCTGCTCGGCAATGCCGTCAAGTTCACCGAGACGGGCGGCGTGACTCTCGAGGTCGCCAAGGCGCCCTTTGAGGAAGGCCGGCTCGGTCTCGATATCGCGTTCAAAGACACGGGCATCGGCATTCCGCCCGACAAGCTCGAGAAGCTCTTCGCGCCGTTCACCCAGGCCGACGCGGCCACGGCGCGCCGCCACGGTGGCACCGGTCTCGGCCTGTCCATCTGCAAGCGGATCGTCGAGGGCATGCGAGGGCTCATCGCCGTTGAGAGCGAAGTCGGCGTCGGGACCACGTTCCGGGTCCGCGTTGAGCTTGAACCACCGAGTGCACCCGCGCCCGCGCCGGTGCCAAGGCGCAAGGAGCGGGCACTGGTCGTCGCCGCCGATACCCAGCAGGGTGCTGCGGTCGTCGCCGACCTCGAGTACTTCGGGATCGTGGCAACGCTGGCCGAAGACGCGGTTACCGCGGTGTCTGCCTGGCGTACATCCGTCACGGGCGGCGAGCCGTATTCGTTCTGCTTCATTCACGGCGACAGCGAGGCCGGCGAGCTCATCGCCGCGCTGTCGACCGATGGCTCCGCTCCGGCGCCGCATATCTACAAGCTCTGTTCGCTCAGCAGTCTCGTCTCGACCGAGCCCGCCCACGCACGCATCCGTTACCTGCAGATGCCGCTCCGCCGGCACGCGCTGCAGCGCGCCCTGCACGTGGCGCTCGGTGCGAGCCCCGCGTCGGTCACCCAGGGCACGTCCGGGCTGTCGCTCGTGGGCCGGCGCGTCCTGCTCGCCGAGGACAACCCGGTCAACGTCAAACTGGAGACCCGACTTCTCGAGCGCCTCGGAATGCACGTGGTCTGGGCCGCCAACGGCCTCGAAGCGCTGGAACGCCTCGCCGAGGAGCGGTTCGACGTCGTGCTGATGGACTGCCAGATGCCGGAGATGGACGGCTACGAGGCGACCCGGCTGCTGCGCCGCGGCGAGCGCGGCGTGCTCGACAGCGATGTCCCGGTCGTCGCCCTGACGGCGCACGCACTCGCCAGCGACCGTGAGCGCTGCTACGCGGCGGGCATGGACGATTACGTGACCAAACCCATCGACCCGCGCCGGCTGGCGAGCGTCATCGACCAGCTGCTCGAAGGATCGGCAGCGGTGGGCGGCACACCGGCCGCAGCACCGGTCGTTGAGTCCGGAGTGATGCCCGGTCCGGCAGCCGTCACCGAGGCGGGGCCGGCCGTACTGGCCGCGCTGCCACTGATCGACTGCGAGCGCCTGAATGACGTTACCGGCGACGACGCGGAGTTCCGTACCGAGCTCCTCGAGGCCTACGTTGCCTCCGCGACCGAGCTGGTTGACACCCTGAAGGTCGCCATGTCGCTCGACGACGACGCGGCCTCGCGGCGGGCGGCGCATCAGCTCAAGGGCGCGAGCCTGAACGTCGGTGCCATGGCGATCGCCGCGCTGGCCGCGCGGATCGAGGAATCCGGTCTGCACGGCAACAGCGCGGAGTCGCTCAGCGCCGCGTGGGACACGACGAACGCCGAGGTTGCTCGGCTCATGGCCGGCTGACGGACTACGGCCGGGCCCCAAAGCGCGGCACCGACGGCGCGCGCGGCAGTTCCGCTATAGTGTCAGCCTGATCGCCAGCCAGCGCCCCACGGGAGTCTCGCGGCACGTGCCGTCCACGGCGGCGGCAGAGTCCGGGCAGACCCGGGACGAACCGGCAGCGAGCCCCCGACCCGGAGCACGCCATGCCCATACTGATTCACGCCCTGATCGTCATGCCCGCCTTCCTCGTCGCGCTGATGGTGCTGGCCTACCTGCGGGTCAGCCTGACCTGGACGGTGGCGATCCTCGCTCCGGCGCTCCTCGTGGATACCGCGCTCGTGGGGGTGGGTAACCTGCACATCTGGCTGCTGTGGCTCGTGCTGTCCCCGCTCCTGCTGCTCAGTATCCGGCCGCTGCGCCGCGCGCTGATTACCGGACCTTTCCTGCCGGTCTACCGCCGGATGCTGCCGACGATGTCATCGACCGAGCGGGAAGCCCTCGAGGCCGGGACCGTCTGGTGGGACGGCGAGCTGTTCACCGGTGACCCGAACTGGTCGCGCCTCATGCAGGCCAAGGCGCCACGGCTCACCGCCGAAGAACAGGCGTTCATCGACCGGGACTGCGAAGAGCTGTGCCTGATGGTCGACGACTGGGATATCACTCACCGGCGCGGCGATCTGCCGCCGGCGGTGTGGGATTACCTGAAGTCGCACGGTTTCTTCGCCATGATCATCCCGAAGGAATACGGCGGCCTCGGCTACTCTGCCTACGCGCATTCCTGCGTGCTGGCCAAGCTCGCGAGCCGCAGCGGCACGCTGGCTTCAACCGTCGCGGTACCGAATTCACTGGGCCCTGCCGAGCTCCTCGTCCACTACGGCACCGCGGCGCAGAAGGATTTCTACCTGCCCCGACTCGCGCGCGGCGAGGAAGTGCCCTGCTTCGCGCTGACCGGCCCGCGTGCCGGTTCGGACGCGTCATCGATTCCCGATACCGGCATCGTCTGCCGCGGTCTCTACGACGGTCGGGAAGTCGTCGGTATCCGACTCAACTTTGAGAAGCGCTACATCACGCTCGCGCCGGTCGCGACCGTCATCGGCCTCGCCTTTCGCCTGTTCGATCCGGAGCGCCTGCTGGGGGGTGAGGCCGATCGCGGCATCACCTGCGCACTCATTCCGCGCGCGACACCCGGCATTTCCATCGGCCGGCGCCATTACCCGCTGAATATCCCGTTCCAGAACGGCCCTATCCACGGCCATGACGTCTTCATACCGGTCGATTTCGTGATCGGCGGACCGGCCATGGTGGGCCAGGGCTGGCGCATGCTGGTCGAACAGCTCTCGGTCGGGCGGTGCATCTCGCTGCCGTCCAACTCGACGGGCGGTGCCAAGGCGGGGGTCTACGCCACGGGTGCCTACGCGCGCATCCGCCGCCAGTTCAACGCGCCCGTCGGTCGCTTCGAGGGGATTGCGGAAATCATCGCGCGGATGGCCGGTCACACTTACATCATGGACGCCGCGCGTTCGGTAACGGCCGGCGCGATCGACGGCGGCGAGAAGCCCTCCGTGCCATCGGCCATGCTGAAATACCACGTCACCGAACTCGGGCGGCTCGTGGCCAACGACGCGATGGACGTCCAGGGCGGCAAAGGCATCTGCCTTGGCCCCCGCAACTACCTCGCGCGTGCCTACCAGGTCGTGCCGGTGACGATCACCGTGGAGGGCGCGAACATCCTGACGCGCAACCTCATCATCTTCGGCCAGGGCGCCGTGCGCTGCCACCCGTACGTGCTGAAGGAAATGAACGCGGCCCGCGACACCGACCGCGCCCGCGGCCTGCACGACTTTGACGCCGCACTGGTCGGGCATATCGGTTTCACCATATCAAACGCGGTGCGCTCGCTTGTCATGGCGCTGACGCTCGCCCGCTTCTCGCCGACACCGACCCACGGATCTTCCCGTCGCTACTTCCAGCACGTCACGCGCTTCAGCGCGAGCTTTGCGTTCGCGACTGACGTTGCGATGCTCTCCCTCGGTGGCTACCTGAAGAAGAAGGAGAGCCTCTCCGCCCGGCTCGGTGACGTTCTTTCCTACATGTACCTCGCCTCGATGGTGCTCAAGCATCACCACGACCAGGGCGAACCGGAGGCCGATCAGCCGCTGGTCGAGTGGGCCTGCCGCTCGCTGCTGTACCGGGCGCAGGAGCAGATGCACGCCTTCCTGCGCAATTTCCCGAACCGCCCCCTCGCCTTCATCATGCGAGGCTTCATTTTTCCGCGCGGTCTCACGTACTCCGCACCCAGCGACCGGCTGGCAGGCGCCATCACCGACATGATGATCAACCCGACCGATACCCGCGCAAGGCTGTGCGCGGGCATTTTCGACCGTCTGGATGCCGGCAACCCGCTCGGGCTGCTCCAGGAAGCGCTGCTCCTGTGTGCCGAGGCCGAGGTCATCGAGCGCAAGATCCGCGTCGACGGCATCAAGACCGGCCGCGTGACGGCACTCGACCTGCCCGGCCAGATCGCCGAGGCCGCCACCGCCGGCATCATTTCAGCGGACGAGGCGAGGATTCTGGCCGCCTACGACGCGAAGGTGATGGAACTCGTCCACGTCGACGATTTTGATACGAGCGAGATCGGCACGCAGCGCGGGTTGGCGACGACCCACTGACGGTGATCGCGCACGACGCGGTTTCAGGGTTAAGCTCGGCGGCGCCAAGGTGACGCGAACGCACCGCGGCGCCATCGATCAAACCTGCCTGACGGAACGGAAGCCATGGACCTTCAGCTGATACGCGAAAAGCAACTTGTCGAGCGCTGGATTGCGGGCCGTCTGACGCCGCCGGAGATGCGGTTCTTCGAGGACATGATCCGCAAAAAGCCCGCCATGGCGGACACGCTCGGACTGCCCGACGCGCTGAAACGTCTGATGCGGCTGCTCGACGACACCGGCACCGAATGGCAGGAACGCCCGCCGCGCTTCTGGCACAACCCGCTGGTGCCGATTCTCCTGGCCGCCGTCGCCACCGTGGCACTGATCGCGGCTGTCTATGCGTTCCTGAATGCCCAGCACCTTGGCGCCAGATACGCGGCGCTGCAGGCGGACGCGCTGACGGGCCTCCTGAACGAGCCGATCCAGACCGTCACCACGGCCGTGCGGCTGACAAAGCCGGGCGACCCGGGTGTTGCGACGTACAACCTCGGCAATCGCAAGTCGCCGAGCTTCGCCGAGCTGCGCGCCGATGTGCGTCTGCAGACCGGTCACCTGTATTCGGTACGCCTGCAGCGCGACGACGGAACGTTCTGGGGTCGGTTCGACAACCTGCTCAGGGACTCCAACGGCGAACTGCGCTTTGCCGTCAATTCCGGGGCACTGCCAGCCGGCAAGTTCCGGCTGGAGGTACGGCAGGTCAACCTGCGCGGCGAAGGGGACGTCATCGGTGTCGCCAACCTGAACGTCGGCGCCGCCAACTGAGTCAGCCGGCTCTGAGCACGAGCGCCGGCGAGGTGTTGACGACTCGACGCGCGGCGAGCACGCCCGCGGCGCCCACGAGGAGCGTGCCGGCAACGGGTCCGATGAGCCACGGCCAGGGGTCTGGATGGTAGGGAAGTGCCATCAGACGCGACGACAGCGCATAGTGCGCAGCGGTTGACGCGGCGGCCGCGAGCACGCCGGACAGCGCGCCGAGACTCGCGAATTCCGTTGCCACGCTGATGAGGATCAGCGAGCGGCTGGCGCCGAGCGCCCGCAGCGTGGCGCTCTCGAAGCGCCGCTCGTCCTGGCTTGCCTCCACCATGGCGAGCAGGACGATGATCCCGGCGACGAGCGTAAACAGCGACACGCTCTCGACGCCGAGCGCGGCCCGATCGAGGACGCTCCGCACCTGGCTGAGAATCGCGTCGACGTCAAACAGCGTGACGGTTGGAAACTGGTGGATGAACTGGACCAGCATCGGCCTCGCCGCCGGCGCCACGTAGAAGCTCGTCATGTACGTGCCGGCCGATGAGTCGAGCACGCCCGGCCGGAACAGCAGAAAGAAGTTCGGGCGAAAGCCGTCCCAGCGCACCTTGCGCACGTTGGCCACGCGAGCCTCGATCCGCTCGCCCGCGACGTCAAAACCCATCCTGTCGCCGGGCTTGATGCCAAGGTCCTCCGAGTACTCGGAAGCAACCGATACTTCCGGTTCACGGCCGGCGCCCGGGCCCCACCATGCACCCGCGGTGAGGCGATTGTCGGCCGGCAGCGTCGCGGACCAGCTTAAGTTCTGTTCACGCTCGGCGAACGCTCGCGCGCGCTCGCTGGTCAGACGCAGGTCACCCACGGCTACGCCGTTAACATCGGTCAGACGGGCGCGTACCCACGGGTAGAGCGTCGGCTGGGCGATGCCGTGCACACGGAAGAACTCGTGCAGTGCCGTCGTCTCGCCCGGCTGAATGTTGATGACGAAGTGATTGGGTGCGTCGGGTGGAAGCGACGCGTGCCATTCGCGCAGAAGGTCATTGCGGACGACGAGCAGGAGCAGCAGCACCGTCAGGCCGAGACCGAAGGCCACGATCTGCACGGCACTCGCGGCCTGGCGCCGCGCAAGGTTGGCCATACCGTATCGCCAGGCGACGCCCGCGCTGCCACGCAACCGACCGGCCAGGCGAACGAGACCGAGTCCGGCCAGAAAATAAATGATGCCCGCAACCCCGAGACCGAGTGCCGCGTACACGACGAGCCGCGTGTCCCGCAGCAGGAACACGAGAATCGCCATCAGCGCGAGGACCGCCAGCACGTAGGGAATCCCGTGCCGCAGGCGCCGCGGCTCCAGGTTGCGCGACAGGACCCGCGCCGGCGGCGTGTCACTGAGCTCGAGCAGCGGTGCGAGCGCGAAACCGAGCATGATCAGCATCGTCGTTGCGAGGGCAGCGAGCGCCGGCCGCCAGGACGGCGCCGGCAGCGCGCCGGTCAGAAGATCGCCAAGCAGCCTCGCGAGCGCCCACTGCGCCGCAAGCCCGAGCAGGCAGCCGGCGGCCGTCGCCGTCAGCGCGGCAAAGCCGAGCTCGATGGTGCTCACGACGAAGACGAATCGCCGGGAGCTGCCGAGACAGCGCAGCAAAGCGGCGGCGTCACGGTGCCGTACGGCGTAGCGCCGCGCCGTGATCGCCACGCTGATGGCTGCCAGCACGAGGGTGGCGAGGACAGCCAGCGACAGGAACCGCGCGCTTCGGCCGAGCGCACTGTCGAGCTGATTGCTGGCTTCGCGCGCCTCGACCAGCCGCTCGCCGGCACCGTGGACGGGCTTCAGCCAGGCGGCAAAGTCGGCCACGGCATCCGGCGTACCCGCCACCAGCAGCGCCCACGTGGCACGACTGCCGGGCTGGATAAGCCCCGTGCTCTCCAGGTCGTCGATGCCAAGGACGACGCTTGGCGACAGGTCGGCGAACCCGGACCCCTGGTCAGGACGGTAATCGAGCACCGCACCGACGGTGAAGGCACGGGTGCCGATGGTGAGGCTGCCGCCGACCGGCAGGCCAAGGCTCGCGAGCAGGCGTCCGTCCACCCAAAGCGTGCCGGCGGGCGGCGCTCCCGCCGCCTCGTGTGCCGGACCGAAGGGCTCCGCCGCGAGCCGCACCCGGCCGCGCAGCGGGTAGGCCGGACTGACCCCCCGCAGCGACGCCAGGTGGCCCTCCGAGCCCGCGTACACCATGCTGGCAAACGACAGCACACGCGCCGTGGCGAGCCCGCGGCGGGTGGCTTCGGCGCTGTACCGGCCGTTGCCGTCGAGCGGATGACCCGACTCCAGCCGCAGGTCCGCCGCGAGCACTTCTCCGGCCTGCTCGGCCATGGCCCGCGCCAGGCGATCAGTGAAGAAGCCGACGGCGGACAGGGCAGCGACCGCAACCGCGAGCGCGGTGATGAGAACGGCGAGCTCACCGGCCCGCAGATCGCGCCAGTAGGCGAGCGCCGCAAAGCGCAGCGCCTTCATTCGGGCAGCAGCCGGCCGGCCGCGAGATTCAGGCGGCGCTGGCAGCGCAGCGCAAGCTCACGCTGGTGCGTCACGAGCACCAGCGTCGTGCCGGCGAGCGCATTCAGCCCGAAGAGCAGGTTGGCGACCGTATCACCGCTCGCCGCATCGAGATTGCCCGTCGGCTCGTCGGCAAACAACACGCGAGGTCGGGTCACGAAGGCGCGCGCGATGGCCACGCGCTGCTGCTCGCCACCGGACAGCTGCCGTGGGTAGTGACGGAGTCGCGCCTCAAGCCCGACTTCATTGAGCGCCGCCACCGCGCGCTCCCGGGCGTCAGTAACGCCAGACAGCTCGAGCGGCAGCATCACCTGCTCGACAGCGGTCAGCGAAGGCAGCAGATGGAACGACTGGAACACGAAGCCGACAAATGCGGCACGCAGCCGCGCGCGCCCGTCTTCATCCTCGCCGGACAGGTCCGAACCGCACAGCCGGACAGTGCCCCGGGTCGGCACGTCCAGACCCGCCAGCAGCGACAGCAGCGTTGACTTGCCGGCTCCGGACGGTCCGACGATCGCCACCGTTTCGGCCGGGAGCACGGTAAAGCTGACGCTGTCGAGGATGGTCAGCAATCCCTCGGGACTGCTAACCTCCTTGCACAACGACCGCGCCTCCAGTGCAGGCGGCAGCGGTGCGCGCCCATCGACCTCAGGCGAACTGTTTACGACCATGTTCTGGCGGCCTTCTCAGACGTTGTACGCTTCCACGAGGTTACCTGATCGATGCGAGACGTTTTGCACCGCACGCTGATCGCCTGCCTGCTGATCCTGGCGGGTAGCCGCGCCGTGCTGGCGCAGACCGCCCCGACGCCGGCCATCCTGGTCCTTGGCGACAGCATCAGTGCCGCCTACGGACTCAACGTCAACGAGGGCTGGGTGGCACTGATGGGGCAGAAACTCGCCCGCGCAGGCTACGGCTATCACCTTGTCAATGCCAGCGTCAGCGGCGAGACCACCGCGGGCGCACTCGCAAGGCTGCCCCATCTTCTTGACGTAAACCATCCTCGCATCGTCATCATCGAGCTCGGTGGCAATGACGGCCTGCGAGGCCTGCCGGTGCCCGAGGCCCGCGCCAACCTCGCGAGGATCGTCGAGCTTGCCCGGGCGGCCGGCGCGAAGCCCCTGCTGCTCGGCATGCGCGTGCCACCCAACTACGGCCCGCAGTACACCGCGGCCTTCGCCGCCATGTACGACGACACCGCACGCGAGTTGCACGTGCCGCTGGTGCCGTTCCTGCTGTCCAGCATCGCTGCCAGTGATTCGAACTTCCAGGCCGACCGGATTCACCCGACGGCCGCGGCACAGCCGGCGCTGGTCGACGTCGTCTGGCCAATGCTCACGCCGTTGCTCGGCAAGGACAAGGCCGGCAGCGCCGGGAGTGTCGCCCGTTCCGCCACGACGACGGGGCACTGAGGCATGTCCTCCAGCCAGTTCCACCTGCTCACCCAGCGCCGCTTCCTGCCGTTCTTCGTCTCGCAGTGTTTCGGCGCCTTCAACGACAACGTCCTGAAGAACGGGCTCGTCATCATCGTGGCATTCAACGCGGCGGCGTATCCCGGCATGTCCCCCGCGCTCCTGACGCAGATCGCGGGCGGCCTTTTCATCCTGCCCTACATGTTTTTCTCCGGCCTCGCGGGCGAGCTTGCCGATCGCTTCGAGAAAACCACCGTCATCCGTGTCGTCAAGGGGGCCGAGATCGGCATCATGATGATCGCGGGACTGGGATTCTACGGCGGCAGCCTGAAGCTGCTGCTGCTCGCGCTGTTCCTGATGGGCGTCCACTCGACGTTCTTCTCACCCGCCAAGTACGGAATCCTGCCGCAGATCCTCAACAAGGACGAACTGGTGGGCGGCAACGCGATGGTCGAAATGGGGACGTTCGTCGCCATCCTGCTCGGCCAGCTGCTCGCCGGCATTCTCGCCGGCCTGCACCACCTCGGCATCATGGTCGGATCGCTGCTGGCACTGTCCACCGCGGGCCTCGCGGTCAGTCTGCTGATTCCGCGGCTGCCTGCGACGTCGCCTCACCTGTCGATCGACTGGAATCCGATCAGCTCATCGATGCGAAACTTGCGGGCCGCCATGCAGGACCGGGCCGTTTTTCTCTGCGTGATCGGTATTTCCTGGTTCTGGTTCTACGGCATCATCGTGCTCGCGCAGGTGCCGATCTACGGCAAGGACATCTTGGGCGGCTCGGAATCGGCCGTCACCGGCATGCTCGTTGCGTTCTCGGTCGGTGTCGGCATCGGCTCGCTTGCCTGCGAGCGACTCGGTCAGCGGCGGGTTGAAATCGGGCTCGTGCCGCTCGGCTCCATCGGGCTCACGCTGTTCGGGGTCGATCTCTACTGCGCGACCCCGCAGCAGCCGTACGGCAGCGGTCTCACCATGCTCGCGATCCTGCAGCACCCGGGGGCCTGGCGCGTGTACGGCGACCTGACGCTGATCGGGGTCTTCGGTGGCCTGTTCATCGTGCCGCTGTACGCACACATGCAGGCCCGCGCGCCAAGGGCCGAGCTGTCGCGGATCGTCGCCGCCTCCAACATTGTCAACGCGGCATTCATGGTGGTCGCCTCGGCATTCGGCGCCGTCTGGCTCCACGCGGGCCTCAGCGTGCCGCAGCTGCTCCTCGCGGTCGCGCTGATGAACGGCGCGGTGGTCGTCTACCTCTACCTGCTGCTGCCGGAATTCCTGCTGCGCTTTCTCGCGCTCCTGATCGTGCGGGTGCTCTACCGCCTGAAAGTCGCCGGGGTGGACAACATCCCGTCCGAAGGGGCTGCTCTGCTCGTCTGCAACCACGTCTCGTACGTCGATGCGCTGGTCATGAGCGCTGCCGTACCGCGACCGATCCGATTCGTCATCGAGGCCGAGATCTACCGACTCCCGTTGCTCAATCCCATCTGCCGCGGGATGAAGGCGATTCCGGTGGCGAGCCGCTCCGAAGACCCGGTCGTGCGTGAGGCCGCCTTTGCCGCGGTGCAGGCGGCGCTCGCGGGCGGAGAACTCGTCTGCCTGTTCCCGGAGGGTCGCCTCACCCGTGACGGCGAGCTGGGGGAGTTCCGGCCGGGCATCCTGCGGGTGCTGCGGGACACGCCGGTGCCCGTGGTGCCGTGCGCGCTCAGCAATCTCTGGGGCTCGCTCTTCTCCTACCGCGAGCCCGACTGGCGCAGGCGCCAGCCGCGCCGGCTGTTCGCCACGATCGGGTTCACCGCCTCGCCGCCGGTGCCGGCCGAGGCGGTCGAGCTTGGCGCGCTGCGCAACGAGGTTGCCGCCCTGCGCGGTGAGCGGCGCTGAAGGCACGCGCCTTGCTTGCGTCCTTGGCCATTGCTGGCTAGCGTTGCAGGCTTCTGCGGCTTCTCGCTCGCGACCCTCTGTCGCGATGCACAACAAGGCGGTACCCGTGCAGCGTCCCTGGTTAAAGTCGTATCCCCCCGGCGTGCCCCATGACATTGACCCGGGGCGCTACTCGTCCCTTATAGAGCTCACCGAGCGCGCGTTTGCCCGCCACGCGGCACTGCGGGCGTACACGAGCTTCGGTCGGACGCTGACCTTCGGCGAGCTGGATCACCAGAGCCGGTTGTTCGCTGCCTTCCTGCAGAACGAACTGGGACTCGTACCGGGCGATCGCCTCGCGCTGATGATGCCAAACGTGCTGCAGTACCCCATTGCGGTCTTCGGGGCGCTGCGTGCCGGCCTGACCCTCGTCAACACCAACCCGCTCTATACGGAACGGGAGCTCCTGCACCAGCTGCGCGACTCGGGGGCCAAGGCCATCGTGATCCTCGAGCAGGCCGCGCACCACCTGGCCGCGATCCTCCCCGAGACACCGGTCCGCCACGTCATCGTGACGGGTGTCGGCGATCTGCTCGGCCTGCCGAAAGGACCGCTCGTCAACTTCGTGATCCGTCACGTGCGCCGCCAGGTCCCGCCGTACGCACTGCCGGATGCCATTCCCTTCGCGAAGACACTCGAGCTTGGTCGGTGGGCGGATTTCCGGCCCGTCACGCGAGCACCCACGGACATTGCCTTCCTGCAGTACACCGGTGGCACGACCGGCGTCTCGAAAGCGGCCGTACTCACCCACCGCAACATGGTGGCGAACACCCTGCAGTCGACCGCGTGGCTGCGGCAGTTCTCGACCGAGCCGGCGGGTTCGGTCGTGCTGACAGCGCTGCCGCTCTATCACATCTTTGCGCTGACGGCGAACGCGTTCACCTGGCTCGAGGCCGGTGGCGAGAACGTGCTGATCGCGAACCCGCGCGACCTCCCCGCGCTCGTCACCGAGCTCGGGCGGCACCGCTTCACGCACTACTACGGCGTCAACACGCTCTACAACGGCCTCCTGCACGCGCCGGGCTTCAGTGACCTCGACTTCTCGTCACTGAGCGCCTGCATTGCCGGCGGCATGGCGGTTCAGGCAAGCGTTGCCGAGCGCTGGAAGGCGGCCACGGGCTGCGTGCTCTCGCAGGGCTGGGGCCTCACCGAGACATCACCGGTAGCGACGATGACGCTCGCCGGGGTCGACTTCAACGGCTCCATCGGCCTGCCGGTACCGTCCACGGACATCTCGATCCGCGACGACGACGGCGCCGAGGTGGCGAGCCACGGCACCGGCGAGATCTGCGTCAGGGGTCCGCAGGTCATGGCCGGTTACTGGCAGCGGCCGGACGAAACCGAGAAGGTCATGATCGACGGGGAGTGGCTGCGCACCGGCGACGTCGGTTACATGGACGACGCGGGATACGTCTACATCCAGGACCGCAAGAAGGACCTGGTACTGGTGTCGGGATTCAACGTCTACCCGAACGAGGTTGAGGACGTCATCGCCAAGCACCCGGGCGTGCGCGAAGTCGCCGCGGTGCCCCAGCCTGACGAGCACTCGGGCGAGGTGGTCGCCGTGTTCGTGGTACGCAGCGATCCGGCGCTGACGGAATCGGGCGTGATCGAGTTCGCGCGCCGCGAGCTCACCGGCTACAAGCTGCCGCGGCACGTCTATTTCCGCGATGAGCTGCCGAAGACCAACGTCGGCAAGATCCTGCGCCGGGCGCTGCGCGACGAGCTGGCTCAGGCGGCGCGGGCAAGCACGAACCCGGCGTAGGTCGCGGCGAGACACAGCGCCACCGACAGCAGCACGTTCGCCGCGGCGCGCAGCGGTTCGCCCGCCTGCAGCAGCTGCAGCGTCTGCAGGCTGAACGACGAAAACGTCGTGTAGCCACCACAGACGCCGATGACGAGGAGCTCGCGCACGAGCGTCGGCGCGAGGATCCGCTCCGGGACGAGGCCGCCGGCCAGTGCGCCGATCAGCGCAGAGCCCGTGACGTTGACGAGCAGGGTTCCCCAGGGAAATCCCGTGCCCAGCAGGCGCTGGGCGAGCTCGGTGAGCCCGTAGCGGCCGAGGCTGCCGAGCGCGCCGCCGAGCGCGACGACGAGCGCGCCCCTCACGGCCGCCCCCCGGCGCCGGGCCTCTCAGTCATGGTATCGGGGCGACAGCTCGTGCACGGCCTCGACCATGGCCAGGGCGTGCTCCGGCGGGACGTCCGGATGGATGCCGTGCCCGAGGTTGAAGACGTGGCCGTGGCCGTGGCCGAAGCTGGCCAGCACCCGCTCCACTTCCGCGCGAATCGCCGCGGGTGGTGCGTAGAGGACGGAGGGGTCGAGGTTGCCCTGAACGGCGATGCCGGGCCCTGCCATCCGCCGGGCGTCGCCGAGATCTGTCGTCCAGTCGACACCCACGGCATCGCCGCCCGCCCGCGCGAGTTCGGACAGCAGCGGTCCGGCACCCTTGGTGAACAGCACGAGCGGCACGCGACGACCGCCGGCTTCGCGGCGGACCCCGGCGGCAATCTCGCTCAGGTAGCGGAGCGAGAACTCCCGGTAGGCGGACGGCGTCAGCGCGCCGCCCCAGGTGTCGAACACCATCAGCGCCTGCGCGCCCGCCTCGACCTGCGCCGAGAGGTAATCAATCGTGGCCCGGGTGAGCTTAGCGAGCAGGAGGTGCAGGAGCTCCGGCTCGCCGTACAGCATGCTCTTGATGCGTGCAAAGGTCTTGCTGCCGCCGCCCTCCACGCAGTAGGTCGCCACCGTCCATGGCGAACCCGCAAAGCCGATCAGGGGCACGCTGCCCGCGAGCTCGCGGCGGATCAGCGACACGGCATCGAGCACGTACTTCAGTTCCGTTTCGGGATGCGGCACCGGCAGGTTGCGCACGTCCGCGGCGGTCCGCACGGGCCGTGCCAGCGTCGGGCCCTCGCCGGCCTCGAACTCGAGGCCGAGGTTCATGGCATGAGGAATGGTCAGGATGTCGGAAAAGAGAATCGCGGCATCCAGCCGAAAGCGCGCGAGGGGCTGCAGCGTCACCTCGCAGGCGAGCTCCGGGTTCATGCACAGATTGAGGAAGCTTCCGGCGCGAGCGCGCGTGGCGCGGTACTCCGGCAGGTACCGGCCGGCCTGGCGCATCATCCACAGGGGGGTGCGCGGCGTCGGCTGCGAACACAGCGCCCGCAGCAGCAGGTCATTACGCAGCTCCGGTCCGTGCTGGCTCATGCCGCACCCGTTGCGCCACAGGCGCGGGCGATGCTGGCCTGGATACCTTCGGCCGCCGCGCGCGGGTCTGCCGCGTCACGGATGGGCCTGCCGACCACGATGTAGTCGGCGCCGGCCTCGAAGGCGGCCTCAACGGTCAGCACCCGCTTCTGGTCGTCGCTCGGACGGTTCTCGACCGGGCGGATGCCGGGCGTCACGACGAGCAGCCTGTCACCGAGCTCGGCACGGATGGCGGTCGCCTCGATACCGGACGAGACCACCCCCGCGCAGCCGCTCGCCAATGCGCGGCGCGCACGCGACAGCACGAGCTTTTCCACGTCGCAGGCGAAACCCAGATCGTCAAGGTCACCTCGGTCAAGACTGGTCAGCACGGTGACCGCCAGGACCTTGACGTCGGTTGCCGCGGTGGCCGCCGCTTCCATGATGCCCTGGTTGCCGTGCACCGTGACAAAGCCGATGCCGCGGTCATTGAGCCTGCGGATCGCCGCGGCGACGGTCGCCGGGATGTCGAAGAACTTGAGGTCGACGAACACCTGCTTGCCGCGGCCGATCATCCAGTCGAGCAGGTCGAAATACCCACCGGCCATAGCAAGCTCGAGGCCGAGCTTGTAGTGCACGACAGCATCACCCAGGTCGCCGACGAGGCGGCGCGCCGAGTCGGCATCGGGCATGTCG
>CAITAM010000127.1 GCA_903890265.1 uncultured Pseudomonadota bacterium
CCGGCACCGGCCGCGGCCACGAGGCGGTCCTTGACCCCGAGCCGCACCAGGAGGCCCTTGAGCGAGGCCTTGATCGCGCGGCCGCGGCGGGCGCGTTCGGCCGCACCGGGCCGCGGCCAGGCTTCGACCGTTGCCACGTGGCGCAGCTCGCTCGCGAAGCGCAGCTTGAAAGCCTCCGCGCCGCGCGTGAAGTCGAGGCCCGCCGCACCCTCGCGGCCGGCGCGGCGCAGGAGTTCCGCGAGCAGCACCTCGCCGGGGCCGGCCTGGGCGAGGCGGGGGTCGAAGGTCGGCTTGTACCAGATGAGCTCGTCCTGCGAGCGCAGGCCGACGTGCATGGCAACCGGACGCCCGCCGGACTCGACGACCGTGAAGAGCAGCGGGCCGCCGGGCTCGGCCGAGCCGATGAGCGCGCTGTAGAACTCGACGTTGCGCGGCTCGAGAAAAAGGCTCGGGGTCGCGGTCAGGGCCCAGCGCTCGATGTGCTGCGCGACGAAGCGCGGCAGCCACGGCTCGATCTCGGCCGCGGCATCGAGGTGCCGAAAGCCGAGCGCACCGTGCTCGGCGAGCCGGCGCTCGTGGCGCTTCAGGCTGTCCTTGTCCAGCAGGCTGTCGAGCGAGCGCACGGCGAAGCGCACCCTCGGGCACGGCACGGCGCCGTGGCGGTGCGCGCCGAGCGCGAGCAGCCGCGTCGACAGGAGGCCCGTCACCGGCAGGTCGTTGAGGCACAGCCGCTGCCAGCGCGCCGTGCGCTCGAGCAGCGCAGCGACCAGTGCGTCGACGACGTCGGCCCGTTCGCCGGCCACCAGCACGCCACCGTAGTCGGCGTGCTCCTCGCCCATGAGCCGCAGCGTCGCGCCACGGGAGAGGTAAAAGGCGCCAAGGCCCACGAGCGTGCCGCCCTCGCGCACCGCGAGCACCACCGGCTCGCCCGCGCCCCAGACCGGCCACCACGCGTTGAGCCACCACCACGACTGAAAGACCGTGGCACCGGGGGCACGGCTCTCCAGATCGAGCCAGGCGGTGCGGCCGATGGCGTCGAGCGAGCGGTGCGCCTCGACGGTGAGCGTCATGCGGGCCGGGGTCTCGCGGCGCGCCCGGCCATCTCGCCCGCCGGCACGTCGACGTGCCGCCCGGTGAGGCGCGACTGCAGGTAGGTCAGGCCGTCCATCTCGTGGCGGAAGGTCGACGCCTCGTGCGCGGCGCCAAAGCGCGGCAGGGCGAAGGGATTGGCGACGGCCGGCAGCAGCATGCCGGTCGAGGCGGTTGCGTTGGTGCAGCCGGCGGCGCGCGCGGCGTCGATCGCCCGCCGGTCAAAGTCGACCGGCCGGCCGTTCGGGTAGCAGAACGAGGTCACGGGACGGCCGAGGGCGGCCGTGAGCGAGCGCACGCTGCCAATCACCTCGTCCTCGACCTCCGGGTCGCTGCACATCGACAGGATCGGGTGGCTGCGGGTGTGCGCACCGATGTCGACGAGGGCGGGATCCAGGGCGCGCAGCGCGTCGATGCCGGCCGGCGCGAAGGCGTGCGGCGCCTTCGCCGGCAGGCTGACCTCGGCGACGGCCGCGAGGTCCTCGATGAGGTCCTCGCGCTCGGCCGTGCGCAGCGTGAGGCAGCGCGAGGAAAGCACGTCCCAGGCCCGCTCGCGCTCGGCCCGCGTGCCGAGCGGGAAGGCCGTGGCATCGGCCTCGCCCGGTACGGCGAGGCGCGCGACCTTCGCCTGCTCGCAGACGTAGCGCAGCCGGTCGAACCACAGCCAGAGGTTGCCGGCCGCGAACTCGCTGACCACGTACAGGGTCGCGGGCACGGCGTACTTCTCGAGCAGCGGGTAGGCGTGGTCGAGAAAATCGCGGTAGCCGTCATCGACGGTGAGCACCACCGCCCGGCGCGGCAGGGGCGCACCGCCGCGGCGCGCCTCGATCAGGCGCGACAGCGGCATCGGCACGAAGTGGCGGGTCAGGTACGCGAGGTGGTACTCGAAGGCCTCGGGCGCGAGGGCGCGGCCCCCGTCCGGCGCGAAGCGGTGGTAGAACAGGATGCGCGGCTGGCCCGCGGTCAGCCAGCGGGCCAGGGGGCCAAGAGCAGCACCGGCAGCACGGCGAAACACCAAACCCGTATCCTCGAGCACGCGCGAAGTCCGGGTACGGTACGCGACTTCCGCACCATCCTCCACGACGGTCGTGCGACAGGGCGACCCCGCCCCCCGGCGGGCAACGACGGCCGCGGTTGACCCGGAGACGCGGTAATCTATACAGTACCGGGCCCCGAGAGGGTCCTCGATCGGTAGGGAAACCCTACCCGGCGGGCGGTTAGCTCAGCGGTAGAGCACTGCTTTCACACGGCAGGGGTCACAGGTTCAAGCCCTGTACCGCCCACCAATACTCCCCCACGCCTTACAGCCCCACAGCAATCGCCCGGGTGGGACTATGCGCTCGGCGCCTTGTCGGGCTCAGAGAACGGGGTGAATGCCGGTCGGTGCCCCTGACATACAGGATTGTCGACGCACTTCGACAGACCATGGCGCACCCGCCCGACAGACCGCCACGTCAATCCGCGCAAATGTCCCGCATGCGTTGTTAGAGCCTCCTAACGTGCTCAGTTCACTAATTCAGGCAGTGCTTATGACGGCTTTTGTATCCAGCAGAGTAAATGGGTGCGCAGGAAAGGGAATACATTGGCGACGGGGTACAATCCGGGGTGCATGATCGCCAGCCGACGCGCGATCGGCGGCGCGAGCGTCACGCGCTGGTGACGTACCGTTGCCTCGGGGAAAAGGGTCCGCACGCGACGTAGGGGAACACCACGGACATCCGGATTGCTGGGATTGTTGAAGACGAAGTCATACCAGAGCACGCCCCCGCCGGGCTTTACCCAACGCCACATGGAATTGGCCAAATCCGCTTGGTATTTATCGTCCAGCAAAGACGAAAAGACGACTGACTGATAAACGATATCCTGAGTATGCGCAGGAATGTTTGCGGTCGCCGCATCGTCATTGAAGATCTGGACTGCCAGCGGCAAAGCTCGCCGTGCGAGCGCCGCGCGATCGGGAAGCAGCTCGATCCCGGCCAGTCGTTCCGGTGAGAATCCGATTCGCAAGAACTCAAGCAACCCGCCGCCGGCTCCCGCACCGACCCCCAATAGGTTCAGCTGCGACAGATCGCGAAACCCCAGGCGCGCAAACAACCGCAGTACCGCGCGCTGACGCTCGTGCATCTTCTGCCAGTTATCCGGGGACAGCATGCTGTAGCGCCGCCCGTCAGTGCCTAGGTCACGCCGCGCGTAGCGTCGGGCAATTAAGTCGGCTTCACTCACCACGCAGGGAGAATCCCGGTTAACAGCGCCCGCGACGAACGGAGTCCGCGGACCGCCTCTGAGGCAAAGCGCGAGTCGCGCGAGGCCGCATGGCACTGACACACTCGCTGCCACAACAACCTTATTATGTAGCGCTATCACCCCAGCGACCGGTCGTCGGCAGCCGAGGAATCTCGAGCGTATCACGGAAAGATGCGCGCTGACTGCGGCCGAACCGCGCACTCGCTACTCGCGCGGTTAGCCCCCCCGACGGATCGGATCCGAGCCTGGCAGGCTCTTGCCTTTTCCGCCGGCGCACGGGCGTGTCACGGCGGTGCCGTGCAGTCGCCGCAGATGCCGGGTGTTGAAAATGTCTCCGAAACCCGCCGTCGGCGCGCGTTTTGGGAGCCAGTCCCTAGTACTATGGCACCCCTTAGTTCAGGCTTTGTTTCGTCGTGTGACGTGCGTCGCAGCAGGTCGGGACAGGTACGCAACGCGCGCCGCGCAATTCGCCGCGAGGCCACAGGGACGAGTGGGAGAGCAGGGTGCGTCGTCGGAGTGTGTTAGCCAAACGCGTTGGCCGTTGCGCGCCAGTGATCGCGGGCCTTGCGGGCGCTGCGCTCGCACTCGTGCTCGGTGTCGCCGAGGGCGAGTCGCCGGTACGCGTGGCGCCTCCGCGCATCATTCGAACGTTGCCGGTGTCCGGCGCCGGCGTCAGCACGATTGGCGCGAATTGGCGCATCGTCCAGGAGAACAGTTTCCCGGGCACGACGGCCTGGAAGCCGGACCCCGCGCATTACCGGGTGCCCACCGCGGACGCCGACGGGGTGATCCCCATCCGTGGTTATGCCTCGGCGACCAGCGTCAACCACGGCGAGCAGATCACCTTCTACGTCACCAACCATCCGGGCCGCAAAGCGACCGATGCGGAGCCGACCTTCGATCTCGAGATTTTTCGCCTCGGCTACTACGGGGGCACCGGCGGGCGGTCCCTGACGAAGGTGAGCTCGATCGCCGGGACCCGCCAGCCGCCGTGCGTGCGCAGCGCGCCGCCACCCGCGGGGTCCGGACTCGTCGAATGCCACTGGAGCCCGAGCTACACGCTCGCCGTGCCGGCCGCGTGGACGAGTGGCGTGTACGTCGCGCAGCTGATCAACAGCGAGCACTACGAAACGTACGTGCCGTTCGTCGTCCGCGACGACGCGGTCGCCGCCGACTTCCTCTACCAGCAGCCCGTCGCGACCTACCAGGCCTACAACAACTTCGGCGGGCGCAGCCTGTACAAGTGCGACACCGAGGATTGCCCCAAGAGCCCGGCAAAACTGCCCGGCACTCGGGTCTCTTTCGACCGTCCGTATGCCGATCAGTGGGGCGCGGGGCAGCTCTTCTACCGCGACTTCTCCGAGCAGAAGTTCATCTTCCATCTGGAGCAGATGGGCTACGACGTGACCTATTCGACGGACGTGGATACGCACGCGAATCCCGCCCGGTTGCTGACGGTGCGCGGCTTCCTCGCGGTGGGCCACGGCGAGTACTGGTCGCGGGAGATGTACGACGCGATGCAGGTCGCCCGCGACCACGGCACGCACCTTGCGTTCTTCAGTGGCAACACCGGGTACTGGCAGATCCGCTTCGAGCCGTCGACCACGGGTGTGCCGAACCGGACCATCGTCTGCTACAAGGCGCAGCCCGACCCCAATCCCGACCCCGCCTACCGCACGCGTAACTGGCGCACGCTCGGCCGACCGGAGCAGACCCTGCTCGGCGTGCAGTGGGGCAACGGCATGGATTACCTCCCGGGCCCGGACGGCACCTACGCGCCGGGTACGGGGTTCCCGCTGACCGTGCACGGCGCCTCGCACTGGATCTATGCCGGCACGGGGGTTCAGGAAGGGCAGCAGGTTGCCGACGTCGTTGGTCAGGAATGGGATTCGGTCAACGCAGGTACGCCCTTGCCACCCAATACGGCCTTTGACGTGGTTGCCCACACGACCATGACCTACGACCCGAAGGGCGTGCCGGGCAGCACCACGATCTACCCGCCGCCGTACTACTCCGCGACGGCCGATACGGTGGTCTACACCGCGTACAGCGGGGCGCTGGTGTTCAACGCCGGGACCATCATCTGGGGCCACGCGATGGACGAATCCCCCATCGTGCTGCAGATGACCCACAACGTGCTCGACCGCTTCCTCGCGATCACGCCCGATCCGTCCGCCAACCCGCTCGTCAGGGGCATCCTGTCCATCAACGCCGTCGTCGCCGACGACTGAAGAGGCCGCGCCATGAACGTCCGCCGTGTTACCCGCAGTCCCCG
>CAITAM010000128.1 GCA_903890265.1 uncultured Pseudomonadota bacterium
CCGCCCGGGCAGCCACTTCGGGTACACGAGCGTGAGTTCGCCTGCCGTGACCGGCAGCGTGAGGTGCGCGCGCGTGATGCCGCGCGGGGCTTCGGCCAGGTCCACCTCGACCGTGGTGATGCCGTCACGAGGCACGCCCGCCGCGGCCGTTCGAAGGCCGGTGCCCGCGGCTGCGAGCGCCGCGAGGCTGGCGAGCAGCACGACGGGATGGCACGGCCGGCGGCGCGGCGAACTCGGCGTCGGAATCATCGGTCTCTCCGGCGGGTCGGGCGCGGCCGGCGCAGCTGGGGAGGACGGCCTCCGCCGCGCCCGGACGCTCAGTACTTGTAGCGCAAACCGAGCTGGTAGAAGCGGCCGACGGCACCGGCCTGGTCGAGCGACGGGTTGTAGTTGGTGCCGCCGTAGGTCGCCGTGTCGAGCGGCGGCAGGCGGTTCGTCACGTTGGTGACGTTCAGGGTCCACTGCAGGTGGTCGTTCTGGAAGTACTGGGCATAGACGTCCGCGTAGGTAAAGCCGGCCACGTAGCAGTGCGGGTTGCTGGCCGACAGCTGGATGCAGGTGAAGTTACCGTTGGCGTCGGTGCCCGCCGACTCGTCCACACCGTGCATGGCGCTGCGGTAGTTGAGCGTCGTGCCGAGGGAGATGTCGCCCCGCGTCCAGTCGAGCGTGAGCGTACCGCGCTGGCGTGGCGTGCCCACCGCACCGCCCACCACGGTGGGACCAACGGTCCCTGCGTAGTGGTAGGTCTGATTGCCGTTGACGGGATCCTCAAAGGTCTGCTCGGACTTGAGGAGGTACGTGGTCGAGGCAATCAGCGTCAGCCGGCCGAGGTCATTGAGCGGAAACTCGACGTGCAGCGCCGCGTCGATGCCCGACGTGTCCGAATAGGCCGCATTCACGTAGGGCGACTGGTAATAAAGGATCGGACCCGGATAGTTAGTGCCCGGCTGCTGGGCACCCCGCACCACGGTCTCGAGGCCAAGCGGCGCCGGGACGATCTCGCCGTCGCGGCGGATGTGGAAGTAATCGACGGTCAGGTTGGTGTGCCTGACGGGCTCGAGGACCAGTCCGAGCGTGTAGCTCTTCGACTTCTCGGGATGCAGGTGCGGGTTGCCGTTGCTCTGCGTCGCGATGTAGCCCTGCCCGCAGTCGGAAGGCTTGTTCGTGTACGGGCAGCGCAGCGGATCCGAGGCCGGGTTGGACGTGGCGGTGCCGGTACCCGAATTGCCGGCCTCGGCAATGCCCGGCGCGCGAAAGCCACGCGCGAGGGTGGCGCGCAGCGCGAGTTCGGGGAGCGGCTTCCACTTGATGCCGAACTTGGGCGTGAAGGCCGAGCCGAAATCATTGTAGTGGTCGACGCGCCCGGCGGCTGACAGCTCGAGCGACGAGAGCACCGGTGCCGACAGCTCGACGAACGCCGCCTGCACGGTCTGCGAGCCGAATGCGTAGGCGCTGCCGTCGCCGATGATGTCACCCTCGGGCGCGTACGGCTCGCCGGGGTTATCCAGCTTCTGGTAGCGGGCGTCGGCGCCCACGGCGATACCGAGCGGGCCGCCGGGCAGCTGCCACAGGTCACGGGTACCGCTCACCGACACGTAGGCCAGCTCCGAGGTCGCGGTCGCCTGGGTCTCTGGCGCCAGGGTGGCGTAGAGGCTCGGCGAGTTGAGGTAGGCGTTCTGGCCGACCCGGTAGCTGTTGTTCGCCAGCGCCGCATTCAGGCGACTTGCGCGGATGAAGCCGGCAAAGGTCTCGTGCGTCGCGACCCGGACGTAGCCGACACTGCCACCGAGGCTCCAGCCGCCGTAGTTGCCGGTGAGGTCATCGACGAGCCGGATCACGCCGGTGTCAAAGGTCGTCACCTGCGCCGGGAAGTCGGTGAGTGCCGCATACAGCACGGCCGGTTGGCCGATGTAGCCCGTGAAGGCATTGCCGTAGTAGGCCTTCGCCGCATTGAAATACGGGCTTGCGGGGTTGAACGGGTTGTCCGGGTGGCTGGCCGGCAGCACGATCTGCGTGCTGCTGACGTCAGTCTGGTCGACGACGACTCCCTTCGACCCCGCCCAGGTGTAGGGGATGGTTGTCGGCCCGGTGCTGTACGCATCCGACTGCTTGTACTGCTCGGACTGCGAGTCGAAGAACGACGCACTCAGGGCATTGCGCCAGCCGTCGCTCAGGTTGGTGGTCCAGCGCGCCGTCAGGTCAAGCCCGGCCGTTCGCGGCTGGATCTTGTTGAAACCGTTCGGGTTCCAGGCGCAGCCGCCGTAAACGCCGTTGGCGGCGTTCGGTGCAACGACGTTCTGCGGTTTGCAGCCTGGCAACTGGAAAAAGCTGGCATTGGTATCACCGGCCTGCTGCGCGTAGAGCGGCGCGACCTGGCCCACCTCGGTGAACGTGCCGTTGGCCGGCGGCCCCTGCAGGATGACGCCACCACGCTTGTCGGGGCCGCCGTACTGCGTCAGGTCCGAGTTGCTGAGATAGCTCCGTCGCGTGAGCTGGTTGATCGATGCCGAATGCCGGTACTCGAGATTGAAATAGAAATTGTGGCCCTCGCTGGCCAGATCACCGGTGCCGTAGAGCATCGACACGCGTTGCGACAGGCCGTCGGCGCGGTAGGACGCGCCGAGGTCGGTGTTGACCTCGAAGCCCTGGTAGTCCTTTTTCAGGATGACGTTGACCACGCCGGCGATGGCGTCCGATCCGTAGATTGCCGACGCACCGTCCTTGAGGATCTCGACCCGCTCGACGATACCGAGTGGCAGCGATGAAAGATCGACGAACGGTCGCTGGCCGTCGTCAGCAAGCGGGTAGGTCGCCATGCGGTGGCCATCGACCAGTACGAGGGTCGCATCGACCGTGAGGCCGCGCAGCGACACGCCGGACGCGCCGCCGGCGAGGGCGCCGGAGAAGTTCTGCGTCAGCGAGCCGGAGTTGTCCGCTGAGGCATTGCGAATTACATCGGAGATCGTCGCCTTGCCGCTCTTCGTGATCTGCGCCGCGTCGATGACCTCGATCGGTGAAGGCGTCTCCGAATCGGTGCGGCGAATGTAGGATCCCGTCACGACGACGGTCTCCAAGTCCTGGGGCGCGGCCTTCGGTGCCGGCGGCGAGTCGGCGATCGAGGCGAGCAGCACCGGGTCGTGCGTGCGGTCGGCCGCCGTGTCGCGCGCGAGGCGGAAGCGGCCGTCGGCTTCCTCGGTCACCGTCAGGCCCGCGTCGTGCGCGAGTCGCTTGAGCGCGGCTTTCGGCTCGAGAAGGCCCGCGAGCGGACGCACGGTGCGACCGACGAGCAGACCCGGCGGCGCCGTGACGTCGAGCCCCGTGGTCGCGACGAACGCCTCCAGGGCCTGCGGTGCGTCGATGCTCGTGATCGCGAACGTGACCGGCGCGGCGTCCGTCACGCGGGCGGTCAGCGTGCCGAGCGCAATCGCGACGGCGGCTTTTAAGACGAGGCCTGAGACGGGCCGGCGAGTCACGTTCGACATGATGAGTCCCCCTCGATGGTCATTGGTGGTCGGCACAACGACCCGGGCCTGCGCCGCCAGCCGCTTCGCAAGTTATGCCTGCGACGGCCGGTAGCTTAGCGCGCCCGGATCGACTTAGAATCCCTGCAACGCAACACAGGCGGGTGCCGACCGGCACTGCGCCCCGATAAGGACAATCCCCCCGACCGTGCGCGCCCTCTACGTCCAGACGATGGCCTTCGTCCTGCAGCACATCGACGAACGTGGCCTCAAGGAGGACGATCAGCTGCCCTCGGAGACGCAGCTCGCTGCGCTGGCCGGCGTGAGCCTCGTGACGGTGCGCCGTGCGCTGAGCGAACTGGCGGGGCAGGGTGTCGTGCGCCGTGAGCAGGGACGCGGCACGTTCGTCGCGCGCAGCCGGCTGCGCGCCGAGACCATCCGCATGGGCGGACTGCGCAATGCCCTGCACCTCGACGCGCGATCGCGGATGGAGACCCGCGTGCTGAGTGCGCTGACCCGACCGGCGAACGCCGACGAGTGCGACGCGATGGGGCTGCCGGAGGCGGCGACGGTGTGGGAGATCGCGCGCCTGCGACTGTTCAACGAGCGGCCGCTGATCTACGAGGTGTCGGCGATCCCGAAGATCCTGGCACCGGACCTCGGCAGTCATTTCACCGGCACGCCACCGGTGTCCCTGTACGACCTCCTCGACCTGCGCTATGGGCTGAAGGAGGCGCGCGAGGACCAGACCCTGGTGCCGCGGGCCGCGCAGCCGTACGAGCAGTCGCTGCTGGGGCTCAGTCATTTTGACTGGGTCGTCGAGGTGTCGGGCCTGAGTTTCTCGACGCGGCAGATGCCCATCGACCGGTTTCGCATGGTCTTCGTGGCGCGCGCCTTCGCCTTCCGCTTCTCCTCGGCACCGCAGCACGCGTTCGAGGCGGTCGAGCTCATGGCGGAGGCCTGAGCGATTCGGTCGCGATGACGGTCAGGTCCGGGTGGCCGATGAACGCGGTCACGGGCCAGTCGGGCGACGGCACGCCGGCCAGCAACCGGGCGAGGGCCGGCGCCTTGTCCGCGCCGCTGACGAGCAGCAGCACCGCGCGCGCCTTGACGAGGCAGCGCAGGCCGAGCGTCATGCCCTCGGCCGGCGCCGGTCGCGCGGCGAACGGGCCCGCCGTGAGGCGTCGCACGGTGTCGTCGCTCAGGCGCACGACCCGGGCCGGGGAGTCGGTCGCCGAGCCCGGTTCGTTGAAGGCCACGTGGCCGTTGGCGCCAAGACCGAGCACGGCGAGGTCCAGTCCGCCGAGGCGCTCGATCGCGGCCTCGTGCGCGGCCACGGCGGCGGCGGGATCCGTCGCCTGGCCGTCGAGAAGGTTCAGCTGCGTACCGCTCAGGCCCAGCGGCTC
>CAITAM010000129.1 GCA_903890265.1 uncultured Pseudomonadota bacterium
GGTGAATTTACGGCAGGTACCCTAACGAAAAGGACCTGCCCCGTGACAAAGACCCCTTCGTATCTCAAAGGCCTGGCCGAAGTTCGTGCTCGTGCGGCCGGCGAGGTTCAGCGCTACGAACGCCTGATGGCGGAGCTTGCGGCCAGACTGGAGCAAGCCCGGGAGGAACTCGTGGCGGCCGATCGCCTCATCGTGAAGTTCGACGCGCGCCTGGACCCCGAGAAGATTCCGGCCATCACCGAGCAGCGGCGCTACGGTGGCTGGGGTCAGCTTCGCAAGAACCTACTGGAAGTCGTCGAGCAGGCCTACCCGGATGAAGTCTCAACGTCGGAAGTCGGCCTGGTCCTCCAGGCGCGGTTCGGCCTCGAGTTCCCGACAGCGCACAGGCGCAAGACTTGGGTGACGAATACCGTACGCAGCGCCCTGCGGGAGTTCGAGGCGAAAGGCCAGCTCACTCGCCGAACGTCCCATTCACCCGTTACCGGGGCGGTCTGTTATTGGCGCTCGACGTCGGGTGACGTCCTTTCGCTGGACCGCTGGCGCGCGCAGGCTCCGCCTGCGGATGGAGCAACTCCTGGCTCCGATGGCGACCCCGAGTGAAGCCTCGCCAATACTGCGAAACCCCCACGTTCAGTGCAACCGCCAGCAGGAGCTTCAGCTGTGCGCCATTCGAGAGCCGGCGGGTGTCGGACCGAAAGGCCGTTTCGACGGCATAGTCGAGCAGGTATTTTGGCTCGATGTTGAGATAGGTTCCCTTCTCCGCACGATCGAAGCGACCGTTGAGCTCCTCCGCCTGGTTGTTATTTTCGCCGTTCGGTCCGCGCATCGTCTCGGTGTGCTCGACCGTTCGGTGGCCGCGAAAATCGCGCCCGAGCTCGCGATACGTGCTCAACGTATCCGTATTCAGTGTGCTCTCGGACACGGAGACGAAATCTCGGAACACCGCTTTGAGTACCTCCGAGTCTTCTCGCTTTCCGATGGCGACGCGCGTACCAATGGCTCCAACGCCTTTGCGACCACTGCGTTTGCGCACTGCAATAAGCAGCCGCCGATCAGGAGGCAAGACGCGGCCGGTATCTACGTCGTGAACAGCCCCGGGCGTCCTCTTCTGGCGCCGGGCCGTCATCTTTGCGGATCCCGTCAACAGCGCCGCGTTCAACTGTCCTTCCGATGTCTTGTCGTCGAACGGCTTCGACACCTGTGGCCTACTGCGCTTTTCGGCCGATCGCCATCCGGATTGATGAGCCCCGTCCACCTCGATATCCCCGTTCAGCAGTCCGACGTTATAACCACGCACCAGAGCCTCCCGGAGCTTGTGCTGGAGCGTAAAGACGGTGTTGTAACTCTTGTTCGCGTGCCGCTTTAACTCTAACGCCGGCTGGCCTCCGGCACTGTTCAACCACAGCAGGACGGCACCAATGAGTTCCTGCAGGCGCAGCTTCCGGTCGGCAAAGACGGTGCCGGACGTGATACTGAAGGTCTTTTCACAAGCGCGGCATTTCCACCGATTGTCGTACCGCCGCCAGGCGTGGCGCGAAATCGTGCCGCAGTGAGGGCAGCCAATCGTTGAAGGATGGCCCCACCGGGCCTCAACCAGTAAGTCGAGGCAGTCGCGATCGGACATGCCGAAGACCGCCTCCAGCGACAGGTCTACGGCCTGGCGGGACATGTGCCACGTCGCCGTGCCCGATCGTCGCCGACGCGGAAAGACAGTCGTCGTCATATCGCGTAGGCCAGGAAATGCGCAAAGTCTGCCTCGGCGGCGAAGCCGTCCTCCGACACGGTACCTGACGGTAGTGATTGACCGCGCCGTCGTAGCCAGCGCAGGAACCCGGTGCGCGCGGGCTCGTGCAGGTCTCCGACGCGCACGACCCGTTGGTCGTTCACGGTGAAAAAAGGCGGTACCTTGAGGGCGGGTCGCGGCGCAAGCGAGACGACGGACCCCGAAAGCCCGGCCAGCAAGCCGCGCAAAACGAGTTCTGCCGGCGACAACCAGGCAGGGGAAAAGTCGAACGGTTCTGATTGACGGGCGGGCCCCACATCTTCGTCGAAGTTCGCACGGTAGACCGTGCCGCGGTCAACGGTCTGCCGTACGACAGCCTGGCCAAGGAGGCGCCCACCGGCGCCGTCCTCGGGTACGTGGCGGATGACGGCCGTCAGGCATTCGGCGAAGGCGCACGGTTGCTTTGCCGTGGCCGGTTCGATTGCGGGGACGTGATCTACGGCAGAACCCGCCGGGGACAGAGCGCAGGCGAGTGCGCGAGCTGTCAGATCCCACAACGACGCGGACCATCGAGGGTAATCGGTAAGGGTGACCGGCGCTTCTGCGCCAAGGCCGCGCCGGAACAGAACGACTTTGTAGTCCGCCATCGGGCCCAGCCGGCTGTAGCCGATATCCAGCCAATCCGTGCGGTTGAAGCGCGAGACCGAACGTGGCGGGCCGGCATGAATCGACACCTGGAGCATCAGACTATCTCAACATCCCACGTCTGCCCGTACTGCACCCCGGCGACGGTTTCGAAGCCACGGATGCGCATCGACTGCTCACCGATCCATATAACCACCGCATCCAGCAGCTCCAACATCACCTTTTCGTTGCCCTCGAGAAGGTCGGTCACGCGGGCGCGGGTCAGGGCACGCCCGAAATCATTGATGCGCACCTCCTGGAGCGCCAGGCGGCCCTCATAGACCTCCCGTTCGAGGCGCTCGTCCTTGCGCAGCGGCTGCCCGCGCAGGTTGATTGGCCGTACTCGTACCCGCATCGAGAACCCACCATTGAGTTAGTGTCACGTTCGCCAAGACGTCATCGGCCGGCGTGAAGCCGATGTGAATACTGTACATTCATACAGCCCTAAGGCCGCAAGCGCGATTTGACAGAAGACGGGAGGAGTTAGACACCCACTCCGTAAGAGACCCCTGCCGGAGCACCACCGCGCCCGACGGGCGCTTCGGACCGCGTAAGTCTCTGTTTAAAATAAC
>CAITAM010000130.1 GCA_903890265.1 uncultured Pseudomonadota bacterium
CCTTGGCCACAGCGGTGGCGTGCAGACCCTCTACGGACACATGTCGCGCTTCGGCGCCGGCATGGCCGTCGGGCGGCACGTGCACCAGGGTGAGCTCATTGGCTACGTCGGCATGACCGGTCTCGCCACCGGCCCGCACCTGCATTACGAGTACCGGGTCCACGGCGAGCACCGCAACCCGGCCGGGATCAAGACGATCCCGACCGAACCGCTCTCCGGTGCGGCGAAGGCCGCCTTCGCCGAGCGGGCGAAGGTGCTGCTCGCCGAACTCGACAGCGCCCGCGCCGGCAGCACGCGCCTGGCGGCACGCTGACCGAGAAGCCGGCCGTGGATCAGGCCCTCTGTGTCGGCCTGATCTCCGGCACGAGCATGGACGGCATCGACGCGGTGCTGGCGGACTTTGCGCACCGGCCGACCGTGCTCGCAAGCCGCGGCACGCCCTACGAGCCGCCGCTGCGCGCCCGCCTCGAGGCCGTCGTCCGGTCCGGCCACGCCACCCTCGATGAACTGGGCGAGCTGCACGTGCTGGTCGGGCGCGCCTTCGCCGCCGCCTGCAACGCCCTGCTGCAGTCCGCCGGCGTCACGCCGGATAAAGTCCTCGCCGTGGGCAGTCACGGCCAGACCGTGCGGCACGGCGCCGACCGGCCGACCCCCTTCACGCTGCAGATCGGCGATCCGAACACCATTGCCGAGCGCACCGGCATCAGCACCGTGGCCGACTTTCGCGGGCGGGACGTGGCGGCCGGCGGGCAGGGCGCACCGCTGCTGCCGGGCTTTCACGCCGCGGTGCTGGCTGACCCGGGCGAGCGGCGGGCGGTCCTCAACCTCGGTGGCATCGCCAACCTCACGCGCCTGTGTCCCGGTGAGCCGGTCACCGGCTTCGACACGGGTCCCGCGAACTGCCTGCTCGACGCCTGGTATGCGCTGCACGGCGAGGGCACGCACGATCCCGGCGGCGCGCTCGCGGCGGCCGGTCGCGTCGATGAGGCGCTGCTGGCGACGCTCGCGGCAGAGCCTTATTTCGCCCGCCGTGCCCCTAAAAGCACCGGTCGGGAGCTCTTCACGCTCGACTGGCTGCGCCGCGGCGCGGGCGCCCGGCTCAACCGGCTCGCGGCCGGCGACGTGCAGGCGACGCTCGCCGAGCTCTCGGCGCAGACGGTCGCCGACGCACTGGTCCGGGAAATCGGCGCGGTGGACCGGCTGCTGTGCTGCGGCGGGGGCGTGCACAACGCCGACCTGATGTCGCGGCTGGCCCGCCGCCTGCCGGGCGTGCCGATCGACAGCACCGCCGCCGTCGGCCTCGACCCGGACTACGTGGAAGCGGCCGGGTTTGCCTGGCTTGCCTGGCGCACCCTGCGGGGCGGTGCCGGCAACCTGCCGGCCGTGACGGGCGCTGCCGGGCCGCGCCGCCTCGGCGGACTGTTTCCGGCGACCTGAACGACCCGCCGCGACCCGCGACCCGGGGGTCGGCAGACACCCGGACCGTGCTAGCGTGCGGCTCTCTGGCCGCTCATCCGACCCACAAGGCGTACGACCGTGACCGATCCCAACCTGAAATCGCCCGACTACTACATCAACCGGGAACTGTCGTTCCTCGAGTTCAACCAGCGCGTGCTCGAGCTCGCCAAGGACGAATCGGTGCCATTGCTGGAGCGGGCCAAGTTTCTGTCCATCTCCTGCGCGAATCTCGACGAGTTCTTCGAGATCCGGGTCGCCGGCCTCAAGGAACAGGCGAAGCTCGGCGCCACGCAGCTCGGCAGTGACAGCCAGCCGGTCGCCGACCAGCTGGCCGCCATCCGGACCCGGGCGATGGCCCTCGTCGAGGAGCAGTACCGGGTACTGAACGACGTGCTGGTGCCGGCGCTGGTGGACAAGGGCGTATTCCTGCTCGGCCCGCAGAAGATGTCGCCGGCACAGGTCGTGGCCCTCGAGAAGTACTTCGAAGCCGAGGTGGAGCCCGTCCTGTCGCCGCTCGCGCTCGATCCCGCGCGACCGTTCCCGATGATCCAGAACAAGAGCCTCAACTTCATCGTCCGCATGCAGGGCACCGACGCCTTCGGCCGCGACAGCCATCTGGCGATCGTGCAGGTACCGCGCTCGCTGCCGCGCGTCGTGCGTATCCCGGTCACCGCGGACGACGGCGGCGCGATCCACGTGTGCTACCTCTCGACGGTCATCTCGCTCTGCATCCAGAAGCTGTTCGACGGCATGCAGGTCGACGGCTGCTGGCAGTTCCGCGTCACCCGCAACTCGGACCTGTTCGTCGACGAGGAGGAGATCGATGATCTGCGCCGTGCCGTCGAGGGCGAGCTGCAGCACCGCCGCTACGGCGAGGAGGTACGGCTGGAGACCGCGCACGACTGCCCGGCCGATCTCGTGACGTTCCTGCTGCAGCACTTCCAGCTGTCGGCGATGGACCTCTACCAGGTCCGCGGACCGGTCAATCTCAACCGCCTGATGGGTGTCTACGACCTGATCGACCGGCCGGACCTCAAGTACCCCCCGTTCACGCCCGGCAGTCCGTCCCGGCTCGCCACGGGCACGGATCTATTCACCGTGATCCGCGAGAAGGACGTCGTCCTGCACCACCCCTACCAGGCGTTCACGCCGGTCTCCGACTTCATCCGCCAGGCCGCCCGCGATCCGGACGTGCTCGCGATCAAGCAGACCCTGTACCGCTCGGGCTCGGACTCGGCGGTCGTGAGCGCGCTGGTCGAGGCGGCGCAGAACGGCAAGGACGTGACGGTCATCATCGAGCTCATGGCGCGCTTCGACGAGGAGGCGAACCTCGAGCTCGCGCGCCGGCTGCAGGCGGCGGGTGCGCACGTCATGTACGGCGTGGTCGGTTTCAAGACCCACGCCAAGCTCATCATGGTCGTGCGTCGCGAGGGCGGCGTGCTGCGCCGCTACTGCCACCTCGGTACCGGCAACTACCACGCCAGGACCGCGCGGATGTACACCGACTACGGCCTCTTCACGAGCGACCCGGAGATCGGCCAGGACATGCACGAGCTGTTCCTGCAGATGACGAGCCTGACGCAGGCGCCGAAGCTGAAGAAGCTGCTGCAGTCGCCGTTCACGCTGCATCCGGCCCTGATCGCGAAGATCCAGCGCGAGACCGCGCACGCCGAGGCCGGCAAACCCGCGCGGATCATCGCCAAGATGAACTCGCTCATCGACCCCAGGATCATCGAAGCGCTCTACCAGGCGTCGCGCGCGGGGGTCGAGATCGATCTCATCGTGCGCGGCATCTGTGCGCTCAGGCCCGGCATTCCCGGGGTATCCGAGCACATCCGTGTCCGCTCCATCCTCGGCCGCTTCCTCGAGCATTCGCGGGTCTATTACTTTGCCAATGACGGCCATGACGAGCTGTGGTGTGCGAGCGCGGACTGGATGGAGCGCAACTTTTTCCGCCGTATCGAAGTGGCCTTCCCGATCGAGCGGCAGCGCTACCGGACGCGAATTTTCGCCGACCTCGAGGCCTTCCTTGCCGACAACGTCAATGCCTGGATACTGCAGCCGAACGGCAGTTACCGGCGCCTGACGCCGCCCGAGGGCAGTGCACCGTTCAGCGCCCAGGCCGCGCTTCTCGCGCGACACGCGACGAGCTGATGAGGCGGTGATGGGCGAGGCGCTGCCGCCGACCCGGGCCGCGGGACTCGCGCGCCTCGCCGAGTTCGTGCCGCGCGCCGCCGCGTACGGCGAGCGGCGAAATTTCGACGAGGGGCCGGACGGGCCGTGCCACGTGTCGCGGCTCTCGCCGTACCTGCGGACCCGGCTCATCGCCGAGGACGAGGTGACGGCCGCGGTATTGCGCGTGCACGAGGCGGCGACGGTCCGCTCGTTCCTGAACGAAGTGGGCTGGCGCACCTACTTTCGCGGCTGGCTCGTGCGCCGACCCGCCGTCTGGCGGTCCTACCGCGGCGCACTCGCCGCGGCGGAGGCGGCGCTGAAGGCAGGCCCGGTGGCCGAACGCCATGCCCGGGCCATCGCCGGTCAGTCGGGTTTTGCCTGCCTCGACGCCTGGTGCGATGAGCTCCGCCGCACGGGCTACCTGCACAACCACGCACGGATGTGGTTTGCGAGCCTGTGGATCTACGGCCTCGGACTGCCGTGGGTGCTCGGGGCCGATTTCTTCCAGCGTCACCTCGTTGACGGCGACGCGGCGAGCAACACCCTCTCGTGGCGCTGGGTGGCCGGCCTGCACACGCCGGGCAAGCGTTACCTCGCGACCGCCGCAAACATCGAACGGTTCACCCGCGGGCGCCTGCGGGCCGATTTTCCGCCCCTGAACGCCGCCCTCGGCCCGCCGGCCGAGCCGCTCGGCGAGGCCCTGCCGCTGACCGAGCCCGAGCCGCCGGACCGATCGCGGCGCACGGCGCTGCTGCTGACCGCGGACGACCTCGGCGGCCTCGACCGCGGCCCGCTCAAAGCGGCGTACGCAGCACTCGATGCCGCCAACCGGGTCCCCGTGGCCCTCGTTGCCCTCAGCGGCGCCACGCGACCGCTCGGGACGCTCGGCAGCACCGCCCGTGAGTTTCTGGACGGTGCCGCCGCCGATGCCGGGGCACGCCTCGGTGCCGCCGGCATTGACGCCACGATCGCGGTCGATCCGCCCGCGGACGCACTCGCCGACTTCGCGCGCGAGCACGGGGTTACGCAGTTTCTCTGCGCCGAATCCGTCCCCGGTGCCGCTGCCGATTGGCTCGCGACCGCCGGGGCCGCCTGGCCGGACGGCCGGGTCGCCGGCCTCAGGAGTCCCTGGGATCACGCGCTGTGGCCGCACGCGAGCCGCGGGTTCTTCGCGTTCGCGCCGGCGCTCGCCGCCGCGGGCGAGGCCCTGTCCCGCGCGACGGCACCGTAGGCCCCGCCCGGACGCGGCCATCGTTGGCCATCGCTGCCCGGCGACGGGCGACGCGCTCAGGGCAGGAAGTGGCGGGCGATGGCGGTGGCGGCTTCCGGGTTCATCGGCGACTTGAAGGCGACGATCCACAGGTCGTAGGCGGGCTCCCGCCGGCCGCCGCAGCCGTGGCGGAAACCGGCGTCGAAGAGCGCGCTCAGCAGCACGTCGTAGGTGAACCCGCAACGGTGCGCCATGAACTCGTTGCCGGCGGCGATCTCGCCGCGATGCCCGTAGAGGATATCGATCGCGCTGATGGGCCCCATGCCCGATTCGTAGAGCGGTTCCAGCAGCCGGTTGGCGGCCACGGCCGCGGCGACCGCCTGCAGGTCCGGGCAGGTGATGACGGCGAAGCCGTCATCCCGCAGCACGCGGTGGAATTCGGCCAGGGCAAGCGGCACCTCGTGCGGATACAGGTGCTCTATGTTGTGCGACGAGTAGAGCGCATCGACGCTCGCGGACGGCACGGCCGCCATGTCGGTCAGGGTGCCGACGATGTCCGGCTTGACGGCGGGATTGATGTCGAGCCGGACCTCGTTCCACTCGGGGCCCCCGAAGCCCTTGAGACGGTGCCTGTCATGGCGGCCGCAGCCGACGTGCAGGAGCTGGCGGGTAGCGGGCGGTGCGGCGAACTGCGTCATGGGACCCCGACGTGCATGGCAGCACGGACGAAGCATAAGTGCTGGCCGGGGCCCGCGCCATCGCAAGCCCTGTTGCGAGGCTTGCCCGTCGTCAGAACACGCGCAGCCTGAAGCCCGCCAGGCGCAGAAACTCCACTTCCTGGCTGAGGTCCGCCACCGACAGCGGATGTTCCTTGAGCCAGCCGCGCGGAAAGTGCACCTCGAGCGAGCGCGACCGGCCAACGAGGCGGATCGGCGGCAGCGGCGCCCGCGAGCGGCCCCGGTGCAGCACGACCGCGAGGCGCAGCAGGACGATCAGCGGCAGCGCCCGGTTGTGCCACGGTGGCAG
>CAITAM010000131.1 GCA_903890265.1 uncultured Pseudomonadota bacterium
AGTTCACGCAGCCGGTCGCGTGCGGTAGCGAGCGTGCGCTTCGCCTCGATGACCGTGGCGGCCGACGTGTCGGCCGCGGCACGCGCTTCCTGCACGTCAGTGATCGCGATCAGCCCGACCTCGAAGCGCTTCTCGGCCTGCTCCAGCTGCCGCGCGAACGAATCGTGCGCGGCCTCGGCGGCGCCCAGCGCGTCTTTTTGCGCCAGCACATCGAAATAACGCGTCGCGGTACGCAGGATGAGGTCCTGCTGCGCCGCCCGGTAATCGACCTCGGCCTGCGCCACCTGCGCGTCGGCCTGGCGCAGGCCCGCGATCTGGTCCCAGCGGAACAGGGTCTGCACGAGCGACAGGCCCCATCGGGTGGTATCGGTTCTTGCCGTGCTGTAGGTCGTGTAGGTCTGCAGCGGCGTCACCGGCTGCCCGGCGTTGTTGGTGACCGGGCCGGTGGCGCGATCGTTGAAGTCACCGTGCGTGATGCCGGCCGAGCCCGTCAGCTGCGGCAGCAGCAGCGCGAGCGCCTGGGGCTTGTTCTCGAGCACGGCGAGGCGCGTCGCCTCGGCCTCGCGCAGCTGGGGATCGTTACGCAGCGCCTTCTGGTAGACCTCGGCAAGGTCTGCCGCCGCCGCGGAACCGGCCGCGGACGCCAGCAGGGCGCCAGCGAGCAGTGCGGCGACCGAGAGGCGGTAGCGAGCCGTCGAACGTTCCATCTCCGCCGCTCCTGCCGTCTTTAAAATATAGTGTTATATAACACTACACCACTCAATCGAGGCTGCGCAAGTAGGCTGCGCCGCCCGCCCGCCGTACTCAGTAGGCTGCCAGCGACGGATCGAGTTCCCGGCCCCAGGCGAGGATACCGCCCGCGAGGTTGTCGACGCTCACGAAGCCCTGTGCCTCGAGAAAACCGGCCACCTGCCGGCTGCGGCTGCCGGACCGGCACACGACCACTGTCGGTGTTTGCGGCGACAACTCGCGAAAACGCTGCGCAATCTCGCCCATCGGGATGGCAACGACGCCAGGCAGCGCCGCGATGGCGAGTTCCCAGGGCTCGCGCACGTCGAGGAGGACAAGCGGCTCACCGGCCGCCTGCCGCGCCGCCACGTCCGTCGGACTGACCTCGCGCACCACGATCAGAAGCGGAACGTCGAGGGCGTCACGGCGTGCTGCAGCCGCTCGATCGCCGTCTCAAACAGGCTCTCGCGGCTGTAGAGGCTGCCGGCGCGGGTTTCCAGTACCGCCTCCATCGGTGCCTCGGTGCCGAGGACGACGAACAGTCGGCCGCCGTCCCGCAGGAAGCCGCGGTACCGCTCGTCGTAGGCGGGCAGCGCCGCCGTCAGGATGACCACGTCATAGGCCGCCGCCGGGGCGAGGGTGGTTGCATCGGCGGTGTCGACACGCACCGCGTGCCGGCCGTCCGCCGCCAGCCGCGCCCGCGCGCCGTCCGCCAGCACCGGGTCGATTTCGACGCTGTGGACGCTCGCGCCGAGCGCCGCGAGGCAGGCGGCCAGGAAGCCGGAGCCGGTGCCGATTTCAAGCACCGTCTCGCCGGGGCGGACGCCCACCGCCTGCAGGATGCGGCCGTCGACCGAGGGGGCGAGAATGAACCGGCCACCGCCGAGGGGAATCGGCGCGTCGGCGTAGGCAACCGAGGCAAATGCCTCCGGCACGTAACGCTCGCGGGCGACACTGCCCATCGCGGCGAGCACGGCGGGGTCGAGCACCTCCCAGGCGCGGACCTGCTGCTCGACCATCTGCAAGCGGGCGGCTTCAGCGTTCATCATGGGGACCGTGCCATTCCGTCGGGGGAAATAGATTATGGGCCGGGCAGGGTACGCAACAACGAGTCGCGCGAACAAGGCCCTGCCCTTTGAAGAGTGACTATTATGGTGAATCCTTACGCGTCGGGGCAACGCCTTCGCTATTGTAGAGGGCGTTGAAGAACGACGATGGCGACGCACGGAACGTGGACGCCGTACGAAAACGATAAGCAGGGGATCGCGATAACTCGGGCGCCATTGCCGGTGCGCAACACGTTACGCGATAAGGAAATTTGCCCGTGACCGCGACCTACGTCGGGATCGTCGCGTTGCTCTTGGTGATGCTGGTGATGGCGCTCGTCGCCTACGCCGGTGCCGCCAGGCGTGCGCGCGCCTACCGCTCCCTCGAGGACCTCGCGGATGCACTCGATCTGCTGCCGGTCGACCGACCGGCGCGACTGACGCTGCACGACCCCGATCCGCTGACCGACCGCGTGGTCGGCGCGGTCAATGCGATCCTCGAGCGCGGCCCGCGCACACCCGCCCGTGAGCGGCTCTTCGAGGACCTGCTCGGCGCCGTGCGCGACGCGGTCCTCGTGCATCGGGACACGGTACTGGTCGCCAACCAGCGCTTTGCGACGCTGGTTGGCCGCGACCTTGCGGACCTGATCGGCAAGCCGTTGTGGGACATCGTTTCCAGCGACTATGCCGACATCGTCTACGAGCACGCAAAGCGCGCGCTCGGCGGTCAGCCCGTGCCCGAGCGTTTCGAGGTCGAGGTCAGCGACGCGCACGGCCAGGTGACCCGCATCGAGCTCACCGGGCGTCCGATCAGCTACGCGGGATCCGGCGCCGTGCTCTACTCCGCAGCCGAGATGCTGACCCACTCGGGCGCTGAGGGTGCGGGCGCCAAGCCGCGTGCGCAGTCGACCATCGACTCGCTCGCCGTCGGCCTCGTGACCACCGATGCCGAAGGGCGGGTTGATTACCTGAACCGCGCCGCCGAGCAGTTGCTCGGCCTGTCGATCAGCGACGTGGCGGGACGACCCTTCGCGGACGTGGCGGCCATCGTGGATGAACCCGAGCGCAAGCCGATCGCGGATCCCGTGCGCCAGTGCCTCGCGAGTGGCGCGCCGGTGTCGCTCGGCCGACGCACATTGCTTCTGGCGCGGCCGGACGACGTCGACCACAGCATTGAGATTTCCGTCGCGCCGATGCGCGACGGTGCGGACCACCTCACCGGCACGGTCGTGCTGCTGCAGGACGTCACGGAACAGCGCGGCATCGCGCGGCAGATGTCTTACCAGGCAAGCCATGACGCGCTCACCGGACTCATCAACCGCCGCGAGTTCGAGCGGCGGCTGCACGAGTCGATCGAGACCGCGCGGGCCGGCGCGCACACGCACGTGCTGTGCTACCTCGACCTTGACCGGTTCAAGGCCGTCAATGACACCAGTGGCCACACCGCCGGTGACAACATGCTGCGCGAGGTCGCGGCGCTGCTCAAGGATGCGGTCCGCGACTCCGACACCGTCGCCCGAATCGGCGGCGACGAATTTGCCCTGCTGCTCGTCGGCTGCCCGCTCGAGAAGGCCACGCAGATCTCCGAGGACGTCGTCGCGGCGGTGCGTGACTACCGCTTCGTCTGGAAGGACAAGATCTTCTCGATCGGTGTCAGCATCGGCCTCGTCGAGGTCGGTCGCGAGAGCGGTGCCCTCGAGGACGTGCTGTCGGCGGCGGACTCGGCCTGCTACGTCGCGAAAAGCACCGGGCCCGGACGCGTGCACGTCTACTCGGCGCGCGACGAGGCGGTGGCGCGTCACCGCGGCGAAATCCAGTGGCTGCAGAAGTTGCAGCAGGCGCTGCGCGACGACCGTTTCGTGCTCTACACTCAGCCGATCCTGGCGGCGGAGATTGCGACCGTGCGCGGGCCTGCGCTTGAGGTCCTCGTACGGATGATGGACGAGCAGGGCCGCATCATCGCCCCGGGCGAGTTCCTCAAGGCGGCCGAGCGCTACCGGCTGATGTCCCTGGTCGATCGCTGGGTGGTGCAGACGACGCTCGCGGCCCTTGGCCGGGGTGGCCTGCGGGTGGCGCCGGGACGCAGCGTATCGATCAATATCTCCGGGCAGACGCTCGGCGACGCGCACTTTCTCGAGTTTGTCGTCGACTGCCTGGACAGCACGGGCGTCGCGCCGGCGCAGGTGTGTTTCGAGGTGACCGAGGCCTCGGTCGTCGCCAACCTCGATCATGCCCGCCGCTTCATCGGCGTGCTGCATGGCATGGGCTGTCAGTTTGCGCTCGATGACTTCGGCAGCGGCCTCGGTTCCTTCGCCAACCTGAAGAACCTGTCGATGGATTACCTCAAGATCGACGGCACCTACATGCGCAATCTGTCCCGCGACAGCGTCAACCAGGCGATGGTGCAGGCCATGATCAAGCTGGCGCGCACGCTCGACTTCAAGGTCATCGGCGAGCAGGTCGAGGATCAGCAGTCACTCGATGCAGCGCGTCTTTTGGGCGTCGACTACATCCAGGGCTACATCATCGCCCGCCCGGAGCCCCTGCTGCCCGCGGCCTAGGGCGGCCGCCACCCGTCCGGCCCGCGGCGGGCGCCCGACGCGATCCCGATCGTCCGCCATAAAAAAAGGCGACCCGAAGGTCGCCCCTTACATGCCCGCAGGTCGGTGGCTGCCGTGCTAGCGGCGGCGACGGACGAAGGCCAGGCTGCCGAGCGCGCTGACGAGGAGCCAGCCCGAGGCCGGGACCGGCACGGGCGCCGGCGTGTTGATGAGCGTCAGGGTGCCGCCGTAGCCACCGCCGAACTGGCCGTTGGCGATGCCTGCAATATCGAGGAAGTACGCGCCGCTCGAGAGGTTCTGGAACGACGCCGTGATCGACGTGCCGCTACCGCTGCTGGTCCAGCCGACGATCGACGTGCTGCCGGCACTGATCGCGCCCGCCGTGGCCGCGTCCGAGGCGCTCGCCGCCTCGTAGAGGCGCAGCTGCAGGTTCGCCGTGTTGAACAGCGAGCCGGAGCTGAAAGCTACTGTGATGACGTTACCCTGTGACGCCGACGGGTTGATCGCGAACTTGAAGGCGTCGACGAAGCCGACCTGGCCCTGGCCGCTGAAGCCGGTGACCGGGTTCAGCAGCACGCCGCCCGGTTCCTGGTTCACGAAGGAGTCCGAAAAACTGTAGGTGTTCGTGCCTGACGCCAGATTCAGCAGGTAGTCGCTGACCGTCGCGTTCGGCGTGGTCGTCGAGCCCGTGAACTGGGTGGTCACGAGGAGCGTGCCGGAGCTGCCGAGGCTGACGGTGCTGGCGAGGGCCGGCGTGGCGAGCAGGGCGGCGGCGGGCGCGAAAGCGGCCAGCAGCGCTGCGCGAGCGGTCGTGCGGTGCATGTGTGTGTCCCCTAATCTCGTGCGTGATTCTTGTAATCGTTCAACGACGTTCCGTGCGGGACCCTCTGCCGGGCGTCCCTGCCGGACGGGCACCCTACCCCCGTCCCGCCGGTGTGTGGCAGCGGGTTATGTCGGAGACCGGAGTACCTTCGCCGACAATAGGCCTGTCGCGTGACAATTATTTGACCGCACGAAGGCAGGTTCGCGCCCGACCGGCGTTAATTCAACGGGTTACGGGCGCGCACAAGAAAAAGACTAGCCGACGCGCCGGGCGTTCCTGCCGCGTCCAGTTCAGGACGCGGCAGGGGCAGGCTGTTGCGGTGGTCGACGTCAGCCGACCAGGAGCGGTACCAACAGCAATGCCACGATGTTGATGATCTTGATCAGCGGGTTGATCGCCGGTCCCGCGGTGTCCTTGTAGGGGTCGCCCACGGTGTCACCGGTCACGGCCGCCTTGTGCGTGTCCGAGCCCTTGCCACCGAAATGGCCCTCCTCGATGTACTTCTTGGCGTTGTCCCACGCGCCGCCACCGGTGCACATCGAGATCGCGACGAAGAGGCCCGTGACGATCGTGCCGATGAGCAGGCCGCCGAGCGCCTGGACGCCGGCGCCGGGTCCGAACAGGAAGTTCATGCCAAATCCCACCACCACCGGCACGAAGATCGGCAGCAGCGACGGCACGATCATCTCCTTGATCGCCGCCCGGGTCAGCATGTCCACCGCCCGGCCGTACTCGGGCTTGGCGGTCCCCTCCATGATGCCGGGGATCTCCTTGAACTGACGCCGCACCTCGACGACCACGGCGCCGGCCGCGCGGCCGACCGCCTCCATCGCCATGGCACCAAAGAGGTAAGGCACGAGGCCGCCAATGAACAGGCCGATGATCACTGTCGGTTCCGACAGGCTGAAGTTCGGGTGCACGTTGTAGCCGGCGAGCGCATGGGTGTAGTCCGCGAACAGCACGAGGGCGGCAAGGCCCGCAGAGCCGATCGCGTAGCCCTTGGTGACGGCCTTGGTGGTGTTGCCGACGGCATCCAGCGCATCAGTGATGGTGCGGACGTTCGCGGGCAATCCCGCCATCTCGGCGATACCGCCACCGTTATCCGTGATCGGGCCGTATGCATCGAGGGCGACGATCATGCCGGTCATCGACAGCATCGCGGTCGCCGCCACGGCAATGCCGTAGAGACCCTGTCCGCTTCCCGACTGCTCGCCGAGCGTGAAGGCGCCCCAGATGGCGACACAGACCGCGAGCACCGGCAGTGCCGTCGACTTCATCGATACCGCGAGGCCCGCGATCACGTTGGTGCCGTGGCCCGTCTGCGAGGCCGCGGCGACGTAGCGGACCGGCCAGTATTCGGTCGCCGTGTAGTACTCGGTGATGACGATCATGGCCGCGGTGAGCGCGAGCCCGATCAGCGCGCAGAAATAGAGCGACAGCCAGCCCGCGCCCATCATCTGCTGCGTGATCGGATAGAACGCCGCCGCCGCGATGATGCCGGAGACGATCACGCCACGGTACAGCGCGTTCATGATCTTGCCCCCCTCGCGGGCCTTGACGAAGAACGTGCCGACAATGGATGCCACGATCGACACGGCGCCGAGCAGCAGCGGGTAGAGCACCGCGTTGTTCACGGCGAGCTCACCGAGGCCACGCATCGTCAGACCCGCGAGGAGCATGGTGGCAACGACCGTCACGGCGTAGGTCTCGAAGAGGTCCGCTGCCATGCCGGCGCAGTCGCCGACGTTGTCGCCGACGTTGTCGGCAATCACCGCCGGGTTGCGCGGGTCATCCTCCGGGATGCCGGCTTCCACCTTGCCGACGAGGTCGGCGCCGACGTCCGCGCCTTTGGTGAAGATGCCGCCGCCCAAGCGCGCAAAGATCGAGATCAGCGAGCCGCCAAATGCCACGCCGACGAGCGCGTGCAGGGCATCGTCGGTCGAGTAGCCCTGACGCAGCAGTACCGCGTAGTAGCCGGCAACACCGAGAAGGCCGAGTCCCACCACGAGCATGCCGGTGATGGCGCCACCGCGAAACGCGACCTGCAGCGCCGGGTCGAGGCCGACGCTCGCCGCCTGTGCGGTGCGCACGTTCGCCCGCACCGACACGTTCATGCCGATGTAGCCAGCGAGCCCCGACAGGATCGCGCCGATCGCAAAGCC
>CAITAM010000132.1 GCA_903890265.1 uncultured Pseudomonadota bacterium
CGGGCGAGCATCGGCATCGCGACGTTTCCGGCGCACGGACAATCCGCCGAGGACCTCCTCCGACGGGCCGACGTGGCCATGCACGTTGCCAAGGGGAGCCGGTCAGGCTGGGCCGAGTTTGATCCAGCGCTCGACTCGGCCCGGAACGATCAGCTGACGCTCCTCGGTGAACTGCAGCGCGCCGTGGACCGTCACGAGCTTGAAGTGTTCTACCAGCCGAAGATGTCGCTGAGTTCGGGTGAGGTCTACGCCGCGGAGGCGCTGTTGCGCTGGCGCCATCCCGAGCGGGGCCGGATCCCGCCGGCGCTATTCATCCCGTTTGCGGAAAAGACCGGCTATATCCGTACGCTCACCCGTTGGCTGGTCAGGGACGTCGCGCGGCAGGTCGCCGAATGGAACGGGCGGGGTCTGCGCGTGCAGGTCGCGATCAATCTGTCGACACATGACCTCATGGATCCGGCTATCGCGACAGTCATCGACGATGCACGGCGTGCAGCCGGTATCGAGCCTCAGTCGCTGCGCATGGAAGTGACGGAGAGCGGCGTCATGGACGATCCGGAACGTGCCACGCAAAGCCTGCGGCAGCTGTCGTCACTCGGCCATCCCCTGTCGGTGGACGATTACGGGACCGGCTATTCGTCACTGACCTACCTGCGTGACCTGCCGCTGGACGAGTTGAAGATCGACCGCGCGTTCGTGTCGGGTGTGGACGGCAACCCGCAGCTGTCGACCATCGTCCGCTCGACCGTCGAGCTTGCCCATGGCCTCGGGCTGACCGTGGTCGCGGAGGGCGTGGAGACCGAGGAGGAGCTTCAGGTCCTGCGCGGGCTCGGCTGCGATTCCGCGCAGGGCTACCTCTTGAGTCCGCCGGCGCCCGCCCGCGACTTCGAGTCGTGGATGATGGATTTCCGCCGCACGACGGGCCGAGGCAACGGGGCCGTGGCAGGCGCGACGATACCGGTCGCCGCCGAAGAGCAGCGGCGGCTCGCCTAGCGGCCGCGCCGCCGCTGGGGCGGCCGCGCTCAGGCCGATCGGGCAGGCAGGCTAAGGTGGTGCGTGATGGATGGCGGAAGGTCCGCGCGTTCGTGCACGGCGACGATGAGCTGGATTCCGCTGCGGCAGACGCGCTCGAGAACGCCGAGCATCCGCTGGCGCATGCCCGCGTCCAGGCCCGTCAGCGGTTCGTCGAGCAGAATCGCCTCCGGCTGGCCGATGAGGCCGCGTGCCAGCAGGGCAAGCCGACGCTCGCCGTAGGATGCTGCGCGGGGCGGGCGGGTCGCGAGGCGGGTGATTCCCGCAAGGCCCATGGCTTTCGAGGCGGCGCGCATCTCCGCGGCGCTCGGTCGGGCGTTCAGCCGTCGCAGGTGCGGCAGCCCCGACAGCACGACGGATCGAAGGTCCGGATAGTCCAGCGCCCCGTTGTGCTGATCCGGCGCGACCAGCCGGACACGCTGCTGCCACTCCTCGATCGGTTCGCTCCTGCCGTGTCGACGACGCTCCACCCGGCCGCCAAGCGCCGCGTGAAAGCTGCCGTGAACCAGACCGAGCAGCGTGCTCTTGCCGCTGCCGTTCGCCCCGCTGATCGCCCAGTGCTCGTGGGCGCCCACCTGCCAGTTGAGCTGGCGGATGACCGCGCGCCCTTCCCGGTAGACCGAGACGCGATGCAGCGTGATGAGCGGCTGGCCGGTCGTCGCGACCCGGCGGGCCGATGGCGGCGCACGGCGCGCAGCGACGGTGTCGGTCGCGACCAGTCGCTGCCACCGCCGAGGCGCCGCGTTGCGGGCGCCGTCATAGCGGATCCGACCGTCGCGGATGGCCACGAGGCGGGTCAGGCCCGGATGGGCATCGGCCGGCCGGTGGGCGGTGACGACCAGCGTGAGTGCGGTCTTGCAGAGGGCGTCGAGCAGGCGGTCAAGCCGGCCACGGTGTGCCGTGTCGAGACCGTTATAGATTTCGTCCAGCAGCAGCAGTGAGGGGGACGCGGCGAGTGCGCGGCCAATGAGAACCTGGCGCCGTTCCCCGTAGGACAGTTCCAGGAAGCGGCGTCGGCGCAGGCCTTCCAGTCCCGCTTGCTCGATCACGTTGCTGACGACCCGGCGCTCGTGCCCCGTCAGGGGGCCGAGCGGCGCCACGAGCCCGCGACAACCCGTACCGATGACCGTCGACACGGTGAAATTCCAGCCGTAGCGCTCGTAGCGGTCCTGCTGCTCGCCACTGACGAGTTGCAGCCTCGGCAACAGGTCCGGCAACGCCATCTCGTTGCCTGCGAGATCCTCGTACCGCCGCTCGCTCCCCGGTCGGGGCGAGGGCCACCGTTGTCCGGCAAGCAGCTTCAGCAGCTCCGACTTGCCGGCACCGTTCGGGCCGACAACCAGCGTCCGCGAGCCGGCGGGCAGGGTGAGGGAGGCCCGATCGATCACGTCTCGGCCGCCGAGACGCACGGACACGTTGGTCAGTCGCACGGCCACGCCCGCCGGCCGTTGCCTGGCCGATGAATCAGCTTTTTTTGCGGGGATCCGCTCGCCTGGCACGCGGGGGCACTCCTCGAGGCTGACGCTGGCGCCGCCTCGTACTAGACTCGGGCCCGAGCCAAGCCAAGCCGAGCCAAGCCAAGCCGAGCCAAGCCAAACCCGAGCCAACCGTGGAGCCGCATGATGCCGAACCCAAACCGGTTTTTACCAGCGCTGGCTGACCTACGTCAGCGCGCGATCTCCATCGTGTCGGGCCTGCTTCTGCTCGCTCTGGCGCCGCTGGCGGCGCTCGCGGCCGGTTCGCCGTTCGGCGTCGACGCACCGGAGCTTGCGCCGGCCGGTCCGTATCCTGTGGGTGTTCGCCAGCTTCGTTTCGTCGATCCGTCCCGGCCCGTCGTGCTGGAGTTCAACGCCGAGCGTGGCGAGGCACCGCGCCGCGACCGGACGCTGGTGGTCGACTTCTGGTATCCCGCGGCGGCCAGCGCCCCGCGCAAGGGAACCCGCTACGACGACAGCCTGCCTGGCGAGAAGCCGGGCTCGCAGATTCCGTTCACGATGACGGGTGACGCGACGCGGGACGTCCCGGCGGCGGGCAAGGGCTACCCGCTCGTGATCATCTCCCACGGCTGGAGCAACACGACGTCTGCCCTGGCGTGGCTTGCGGAAAACCTCGCGTCGAAGGGGTATGTCGTGGCTGCGATCCGCCACCAGGATGCCTCGATCGTCGAGGCAGCGAACGTTGCGGATCCTGTCCTCAACCGGCCGCTCGATATCGCGTTCGTCGCCCGTCAACTCACGGCCTCACTGGGTGGTGAGGGGCTGGTTGACCCCAAGCGCACCGCACTCGTCGGGTACTCGATCGGGGGCTACGGGGTCTTGACGGCAGCGGGCGCCAGCCTCGACCCGGCAGGCGCGGCAGTCACCTACCTGCCGGGCAAGTTGCTCGCGCCGTACGCGCGCGGCAACCCGAAGCAGGCCGAGCTGGTCGTGCCCCACCTGCGGGCCGTGGTCGCGATCTCCCCGGCCGGTGGCGGTCCGCTCGGCGCCTGGGGACCCGCGGGCGTCGCCGACATACGCTGTCCGCTGTTTCTGATCTCCGGCGACCAGGACCTTCGCGTGGACTACAAGACCGGGGCGCGGTCTTTCTTCGACTGGGCAACCGCCGCCGATCGCTACCTGCTCACCTACCACGGCGCCGGGCACAGCATCGGCTTCGGTCCGGCACCGGTGTCGATGCGCGGCACGCTCTGGGATCTCGACTGGTTCGATGACCCGGTGTGGCGCAAGGATCGCGTGCTTGCCATCCATGCGCACTTCATTACGGCCTTTCTCGATCGCTACGTTCGGGACGACCTCGCCAAGGCCGATTATCTGAACGTCGCCGTAACAGAATCCTCCCGCGGTGAATGGCCGGACAAGGACGCCAAGGGTTACGCCGACTTCAGTCCCGGTACCGGAGGCATTACCGTCTGGAAGGGGTTCCAGCGCAAGCACGCGAGCGCGCTGGAACTGCTGCACGCCGCACCGTCTGGCACGAGCCCCTGAACAAGCGCACCCGTCAGGGCCTCAGTCGGTAAACACCTTGCCGGGGTTCATGATCCCGGCCGGGTCGATGAGAGCCTTGATTGCGCGCATCAGCGCGAGCGCCGCGGGGTCCAGCCAGTGCGCGAGCGAGCTGCGCTTCTCGATCCCGATGCCATGCTCGGCCGAGAAGCTACCGCCGAGTGTGCGCAGATCGGCATAGACGAGCGGCGCGATCTCTTCGTAGCGCTCGGTGATCGGCACCGGGGCGTTGACGGTCACGTGCAGATTGCCGTCGGCGAGATGGCCGACGACGAAGAGCCCGAGGCTCGGATCGTGGGCGCAGAGCCGCGCCTGCAGTCCCGCGAGGTAAGCGGCAAGGCCGTCAACCGGGACCGAGATATCGAACCAGAGTCCGCCAGGGCGCGCACGATCGACCGCCCAGTCTTCACGGATCCGCCACAGATCGCGCTCCTCCGCGGCATTCTTCGGCAGCAGGCAGTCACTCAGCAGGGCCTGCCCGGACCCCTCGGCAAGCGCCGACTGCAGACCTTCGTCGGCCGATTCGTCACCGGTTGCCTCGACCGACAGCAGCAGCGCGAGGTCAGCGGGCGCGATCGTCAGCGGCAGGGCGATGCCGAGGGCCGCCGCCGTCAGCGTCACCTGGTTGCCCGACATCACTTCGGCAGCGGCCAGCGTCAGGCCCGGGTGACTCTCGACGAGGCGCATGAGCCGCACGGCGTCGTCCGCGCGCGGTATCACGGCGAGAGCGGCGTAGCGACCGGCGGGCGCTGGCACCAGTGCGAGTGCAACGCGGGTGATCACGCCGAGCGTGCCCTCGCCGCCGATGAAAAGCTGGCGCAGCGCGAGGCCTGAATTGTCCTTCCGGACGCGGGACAGGAAGTCGAGGAGTTCACCCGAGGGCAGTGCGACTTCCAGGCCGAGCACCCGCTCGCGCATCGTCCCGTAGCGGAACGCATCGATACCGCCGGCGTTGGTAGACACCATGCCGCCGATGGTGGCAGAGCCACGGGCACCGAGGTCAATGCCCGCGCTGAGACCGTGTGGCCGAAGCGCCGTGTCGAGGGACTCCAGGGTGACCCCGGCGTCAACGACGGCGGTGCGTGAGGCTGCGTCGATCAGGCCGATCGTGGCCAGCCGCTGCAGCGACAGGATGATCTCGTCGGGGCGCGAGACTGCGCCACCGGACAAGCCGGTGCGCCCGCCCTGTGGCACGACACCGACGCCGTGGCGCGCGGCACACCGGAGCACGGCGGCGACCTCGGCCGGGCTTGAGGGCCTGACGAGCAGTCCTGCATCGAGGTTGCGCGGCGTGACGCCCGGATCAAGGAGCGCGATCTGTTCAGCGGTGCACAGGCCGTCAATGCCGACAATCTGCGCGAGCTCGGCAGGAAAATCACTCGGATAGGGAACCAGGCGGGCGCTCGGCATCGGCTGTCGGCCTCGGTCAGTCGGACCCGTCATGCGGGCAGGCGTCATCGTCGATGGTAGCGCGCCGCGTGCCGTCCTACCACGCAGTCGCCCTGCCAGTGGACGTCCACGGCTTGCACTTTCGCGTGCGCGATTCAATCATGCTGGTTCACCCGATGGGGCGGTGAGCGGAGACCCGAATGCGCATCTTTCTGTCCTGTATCGTGCTCGCCTGCTGTACGGCGGTAGCGGTGGTCGCTGCCGCAGCGCCGGTCGAGGCGCCAGTCGAGGCGCCGGCCGCGACCCGCGCGCTTGCCCGCGATATTTTCGCGCACATCGTTGCGATCGACAGTTCCGCCGGCACGGGTGGCGTGCCCAAGGTTGCGGCCTACCTCGCCGCGCAGTTCCGCGACGGTGGGTTTCCGGAGGCCGACATCCATACGGTTCCGCTGGGCGACACGGCGTCGCTCGTGGTCCGGTATCGCGGCGACGGTTCAGCGGGCCGGCCGATCGATTTCATGGCGCACATGGATGTCATCCCGGCGCGCCGCGCGGACTGGCTGCGGGATCCGTTCCAGCTGGTCGAGGAGGATGGCTATTTCTTCGGTCGCGGGACCTGGGATATCAAGCAGGAAGTGGCGCTGCTCAGTGCCACGTTCCTGCGTCTCAAGGCCGAGGGGTATGTGCCAGGCCGTGATCTCATCCTCGTCTTCAGCGGTGACGAGGAGACCGCGCAGCGCACGGTGGCCGACCTCGCCGACGCCCATCGGGAGCTCGTCGACGCCGAATTCGCTCTGAACGGCGATGGCGGCAACGGCGTTCTGAGCGAGGACACCGGCGAGCCGATCATTCACTACGTGCAGGGCGCCGAAAAGAGCTCGGCGGCCTTCATTTTGACCACGCACAATCCGGGCGGGCACAGCTCCCAGCCGCGGGCGGACAACGCGATCTACGAGCTCGCGGACGCGCTGAAGGCCCTGCAGACCTACCAGTTCCCGGTGAGCTGGAATGACTGGACGCTGGGCGATTTTCGCGAGGCGGGCTCCGTCACACCGGGTGCGCTGGGGGCCGCGATGCGCAAGTTTGCCGCGAATCCACGCGACAAGGCGGCAGCCGATGCGCTCACGGCCAATCCCGCGTACATCGGTCGTGTAAGGACGACCTGTGTCGCGACGATGCTCGAGGGTGGGCATGCGGAGAACGCGCTGCCGCAATCGGCGAGTGCGACCGTCAATTGCCGGATTTTCCCTGGCACCTCCATGGCGGAAGTGCAGGCGGTGCTGCAGCGCCTCGTCGGGCCAAAGGTGGACGTCAGCCCGGCATACGAGGCGCTGGTCTCGCCACCGTCGCCCGTTCGGGCGGACGTGATGGCGGCGGTCGCGGCGGCGGTCGCTGCCGCGAACCCCGGCGCCCGTGTCGTGCCGACCCAGGCCTCGTACGCGACGGATGGTTCCGTCTTTCGCAATGCCGGTATCCCAACGTACGGTGTCGAGGCCACCTTCACGAAGAACAGTGACGAGTTTGCGCACGGTCTCAACGAGCGGATCCGCGTGTCCTCGTTCTACGCCGGCCTGACCTACTGGTACACGATGGTGAAAACGCTGGCGGCTCCCGCCGCCCGCTAGATCAGGCCGTCGGCGGGCGCGCGACCGGGCCGTGGCGGAACACGATCCGGGAGTAGGCCACGAAGTTGACCAGCATGCCCGCGACGGAGCCCGCGGCAACGCCGAGGGTCGGCCATGCGGCAACCTGTGGCACGGCGCCGACCAGTATCGCGTACGTGCCGACGTTCGCACCGGCGCCTGCGAGGCTCGCGGCAAGGTAGAGGACCCACTGGCGGTGGCGGTGGCGGTCGCTGCCGCCGCCGCGGTCGGCGAAGGTGAAGCGCCGGTTTAGATACCAGGCGACGCTCGCCGCGCAGAGAAAGGACAGCAGCCGTCCCGAGTAGAGGCCAAGGCCGAGGAAGTGCCGCCCGAGCCACAGGCTTCCGGAGTCGACCAGAAAGGCGACGACGCCCACGGCCCCGAAACGAACGAGGCGCAGCAGCAGCGCCCGCAAGCGCGTCAGTCTTCCGTGTGGCGCGGTGCGCGGATCGGCACCGACAGGTAGTGCAGGCGCTTCAGTTCCAGGCGGCCGCGGGTCACCGTCTGCAGGATGATCCCGCAGATGATGAGGAGCAGCGCCGAGATCATGAGGCCGGTGGCGAGTACCGCGGTCGGCAGGCGTGGCACCAGCCCCGTGCGCGTGAACTCGGCGATGACCGGGATGCCAAACAGCAGACTGGCGACGGCCATCAGGGCGCCTGCGGCGGAGAAGAATTCGGCGGGCTTCTCGTCCTTGAACAGACGCAGGATCGTCACGAGGATCCGCACGCCGTCACGGTAGGTGCTGAGCTTGCTGGTCGAACCCTCCGGGCGCTCGCCGTAACGTGTCTTCACTTCGGCGATCGGTACCCTGAGTTCGAGCGCATGGACCGTAAGCTCGGTTTCGATCTCAAAGCCGCTCGACAGCGCCGGGAACGATTTGACGAAGCGGCGTGACATGATCCGGTAACCGGACAACATGTCGTCAAACTGGCGACCGAAGAGGTACGCGACGGTGCCGGTCAGCATCCGGTTGCCAAAACGGTGGCCCGCTCGGTAGGCGTTGGCTCCGGTCTCGACCCGCGAACCGTTGACCATGTCGAGGTTTTCGCTCCACAGCTTGTCGACGAGGGCCGGCGCCGCCGCGGCCTCGTAGGTGGCATCGCCGTCGACCATGACGTAAACGTCGGCCTCGACGTCGGCAAACATGCGGCGCACGACGTTGCCCTTGCCCGGGGTCGGCTCGCGGCGCGCAACCGCGCCGGCGGCAACCGCGAGATCGTACGTGTTGTCGGTGGAGCAGTTGTCGTAAACGAAGATGACCGCGTCCGGCAGCGCGCGACGGAAATCCGTCACTACCTGCGTCACGGTCAGTGCTTCGTTACGGCACGGAATCAGTACCGCGATGATCGGGCGCGTCGAATTGGCCAACTGAACACCTACCGTCTGAGGCTGAACGACTCGGCCCGAGGCCTGCCCGGCGCGACGTGTGCCACGGTCGGGGTGCCGGCGATGATCCGAGACCGGCGCCATTATGGTCACATCGCCTGCCGGGCGGTGCGGGCGGCCGTCACAGAACGCCGCCCGGGGCCGGGCTAGGGCAGGGAAGGGCTCGGGCGCGGGTCCGGACAGGGCGGGCGCGCGTCCCCGTGTCCGTGACCCGTCGCCGTGCCCGGTCGCCGCCGACGCCCGCGGCGATGCTTGCGACATCGTTGGTCCTCCACTACATTGCGGCCCACAAACTGTCCCCGCCGCAGAGCCCCCGACATGCGCCATTTGAGCTGCCGATCGTTCCTCGGATTCGTGGCCTGCGCCGCTTTGGCGCCGGCCGTCCCGGCCGCCGCCACCGCCGCGCCAGCCGCGACCGTGTATTACGGCGGGGACATCCTGACCATGGTCGGGGAGCAGCCAAGCTACGTGGCGGCCCTTGCCGTGCGCGATGGGCGGATTGTGTACGCGGGTTCCCGGCAGGGGGCACTGAAGGCGGCCGGAAGCGGCGCGCGGCGTGTCGACCTCAAGGGGCACACCCTGCTGCCCGGCTTCATCGATGCGCACGGCCATATCGTGGACTACACGACCACCTGGTCGATGCCGAACTTAAGTCCACCGCCGGTCGGCGACGTCAGGTCGATCGAGGACATCAAGAGCAAACTGCGCGCCTACATCGCGCGCGAAAATCCGCCGCGCAGCGCGCTGCTGCTCGCCAATGGCTACGACGACGGATTACTCGCCGAGAAGCGCCACCCGACCCGGGCCGACCTCGATGAGGTCAGCCGGGACATTCCGATCGGCCTGTTGCACGCGTCGGGGCACCTCATCACGGTCAACTCCGCGGCGCTGGCCAAGGCCGGCATTACCCGCGACACCCCGGATCCGCCCGGCGGCGTTATCCGCCACGACGCGGCCGGCGAGCCCAACGGTGTCATGGAGGAGCAGGCGGGGCAGCCGTTTCTCGGCATGATCGTGCGGCCGGAGCCCGCCGAGCAGATGCGGCGCCTTCGGGCCGTGCAGAAGTGGTACGCGAGCTACGGCCTGACCACGGCGCAGGACGGCCTGAGCTACCCGGAGAACGTCGACCTCCTGCGGCGTGCGTCGGCCCAGGACGCGCTGCTGATCGACATCGTGAGCTACCCCGCGTGGCTCTTGTTCGACAAGTTCCTGAAGGGTGAGGCGGTACTCAGCGGCATCGAGCATCATCCGCCGGGCTCGCTGGCCGCCAATGCCGGCATCCTGCACGACGACAGTACCGGGACGCCGGCCGCGGCGGTCGTACCGCGCCTCGGCGACGACGCCAGGGCGAAGCTCAAGGTCGGCGTGTACGTCAATCACTTCAAGATCGGTGGCATCAAGATCACGAGTGACGGGTCGCCGCAGGGCAAGACCGCGTTCATGACCCAGCCCTACCTGCATCCGCCGGCCGGGCAGCCGGCCGACTACCGGGGTTATCCGACCCTGCCGCAGGACGAGCTCGACGCGTGGCTCGCGGCCGCCTACCAGTACGACTTTCAGGTGCTCGTGCATGCCAACGGCGACGCCGCCATCGACAGCCTGCTGACCGCGGTCGGTCGCGCCCGGGCGAAGTTCGGCCCGAAGGACCTGCGCCCGGTCGCCATCCACGCGCAGCTCGCGCGGCACGATCAGGTCGACGCGATGAAGGCGCTGGGCGTGGTGCCGAGCTTTTTCACGGCCCACACCTACTTCTGGGGTGACTGGCACATCAATGAGACGTTTGGACAGGAGCGTGCGTTCGGTATCAGCCCGCTGCGCTACGCCGATTCCATCGGCCTGGTCGCCACCAATCACAACGACTCGCCGGTCGTCCCGCCCGACATGATGATGCTCACCTGGACCGCCGTTAACCGGCTCAGCCGATCGGGCGTCGTGGTCGGTCCGGACGCGCGCGTGACCCCGTACCAGGCGCTGAAGGCCATCACCTCCGCCGCCGCCTACCAGTACTTCGAGGAGTCATCGAAGGGTACGTTGGAGCCCGGCAAGCGGGCGGACCTCGTGATCCTTGCCGCCAACCCGGTCAAGGCTGACCCGCTCGCGATCAAGGACATTGCGGTCCTGGAGACCATCAAGGACGGCAAGACGGTCTTTGACGCGCGCGAGCCGCGGCCGGCAGGGCCCGGCTACTGAGTCAGGCCGCGGGTGCGGCCCCGCGCCGTGCCTAGGCGTGCTTGCGCGCGTCGAGGCGGCTTTCGACGAACAGGAAGGCTTTCTCCACCGCCTGGCGCACGGCGACCTCGGATTTCGCGCGTTCCTGCTCGGTCTGGTAGAAGCTGAGGTCGATGGCGTGCCGGATGTAGCGCGCCGGCAGCGCGTTCAGCGCGACGCAGGCGACGTCGGCCAGCAGTTCCGGTTCGGCCGCGAGCCTCGGGTGGCGCCCGCAGGTGTCCAGGATCTCGCGCTTCACGCCCTCTTCCTGGTGATTGTGGATCATGTCGAAATTGGAGAGCATGCGGACCCCGGCGCGGCTGACTCTGGCGACCGGATTATCGGCCCGGTGCGGCGGACCTTAAGAGGACCGTGGCGGGCCGTGACTGACTACCGGTTTCGCGGGGCACACGAGGAGTCGATCATGCCGTCTGCAAGGCTCTGGCCGCGTGCCGCCCGTGTCGTCCTCTCGGCGGCCGCCCTTCTGCTTGGCGCCGGTGGCATCGTTGGCTGCGCCCGTCAGGGGACGCCGCCCGGTACGGCCAGCGCCGCGACCGGCGCGGCGACCTACGTCGGGGCCGCCACCTGCGGTGGCTGTCACGCACCGGAATCGGCCGCCTGGGCGGGTTCGCACCACGCGAAAGCCATGCAGGACGCCACGCCGGCGACGGTCCTTGCCGACTTCGGCGACGGCCAGGGCGACGTGCAGGTGCCGGGCGCCCGGTTCCGCCGCCGGGACGGGCACTTTTACGTGACGACCGACGGTGCCGACGGCAAGCTTGCCGAATTCGAGGTGAGCCATACGTTTGGCGTTTACCCGCTGCAGCAGTACCTCGTCGCGTTCCCGGACGGTCGCCGCCAGGCGCTGTCGTTCGCCTGGGACGCCCGACCGCGGACGGCGGGCGGGCAGCGCTGGTTCGATCTGTACCCGGATTCGCACCGCAAGCCCAACGACCCCCTGCACTGGACCCGGGCTGCGCAGAACTGGAACTCGGGCTGCGCGGAGTGCCACTCGACGAACCTGCGGCGCGGCTACGACGCGGCAGCCGACCGCTACCAGACGACGTCGACGGACCTCAGCGTGGGCTGCGAGTCCTGCCACGGCCCGGGCTCCGGGCACGTCGCCTGGGCCAATGCGCCGCTCTCGTCGCCGGCTCGGGCGGGAGACGCGAGCCGCGGCCTTGCGGTTCGCTTCCCGGCCCGCGCCACCTGGCAACCGGACGAGACCACGGGTGCCGCGCGCCGCGCCGTGCCGCTGCCGTCCGCGGTCGAGTTAGAGGCCTGCGCGACCTGCCACGCGCGCCGCGCGCAGTTCGCCGAGGGCCACGTGGCCGGCACGCCGCTGACGGATACCCACCTGCCGGCGCTGCTGCGAGCCGGCCTCTACGAAGCCAACGGCCAGATGCAGGACGAGGTCTACAACTACGGCTCGTTCCTGCAGAGCAAGATGCATTCGAAGGGCGTGAGCTGTGGCGATTGTCACGAGCCGCACGCGCAGACCCTGCGCGCGCCGGGCAATGCCGTTTGCACCCAGTGCCATGCGGCGCGCTACGACACCGTCGCGCACAGCCACCACCCGAGCGGTTCCGCCGGTGCGCAGTGCGCCGCCTGTCACATGCCGGTGCGCACGTACATGGGCGTCCATCAGCGTCACGACCACGGCTTTCGCGTGCCGCGTCCGGATCAGGCCGCGGCGCTCGGCAGTCGCGACGCCTGCACTGACTGCCATGTCAAAAAGTCGCCGGCCTGGGCCGCGAGGGCCATCGAGCAGTGGTTCGGGCCGACGCGGGAGGGCTTTCAGACCTTCGGGCCTGCCTTTGCCGCTGCCCGTGCCCAGTCGGTCGAGGCGCGTGCGAAGCTGACGGCAGTGATTACGGACGAGGCCCAGCCCGCGATCGTGCGGGGCACGGCGCTCGCGGAGCTTGCGCCGTACGTCACGCCGGCCGACTACCCGATGATCCGCCGCGCGCTCACCGACCCCGATCCGCTGGTGCGGGTGGGCGCGCTGCAGAGCCTCGAGTCGCTGCCGCTCGAGAATCGCTTTGCGGCGGCGGGCGACCTCTTGCGGGATTCGTCGCCGGCCGTGCGGCTGCTCGCCGTGCCGTTCCTGTTGCCGGCCGAGCCCGATGCGGCACACCGCGAGTCGTACGCGACGGCGTTGCACGACTACGTGATGCTGCAGGAGGGCAACCGCGACCGGCCGGCGTCGCGCGTCAATCTCGCGCTGGTCGCAAGCCGGCAGGGTGACGTTGCCGGCGCCACGAAGCAGTACGAGGCGGCGCTGAAACTCGATCCGTCCTACACGCCGGCGCGCGTCAACCTGGCCGACCTCTACCGCAACAGCGGCCGGGAGCCGGACGCCGAGCAGTTGCTGCGCGACGGTCTCCTGATCCGTCCCGACGACGCGGTGCTGGTGCACGGTGTCGGCCTGTCGCTGGTGCGCCAGCATCGTCTCGACGACGCCATGCGCTACCTCAAGCGGGCGGCCGAGCTCGCGCCGGAGTCCGCGCGCTACGGCTACGTCTACGGCGTGGCACTGGACTCGGCCGGCCAGCGTCCGGCGGCTGTCGCCACGCTGCGCGACAACGTGAAGCGGCATCCCGCGGATCGTGACTCGCTGATTGCCCTCGTCACGCTGCTGAGGGACGCCGGCGATACCAACGCGGCGATCGGCTACGTCGGGACGCTCGCGAAGTTGCTGCCGGGCGATCCGAGGGTGGCCGAACTCGCGCTGTCGCTCCAGCGGTAGCGGCGCGGCACCGGTCGACCCGCCCGGCAAATTTCGCTATCTTTGCCTCCGCCTGAGGGGCGAAGGCGCCAGTGCGCGCGCGAGCCACGCCGTCACGGTTCCGTCACTCACGCCCCCGTTGCGGCGGCCAGTCCCCGCGTCCACCCCGCCTTCCATCAGCCAGCAGGACCGACCATGACGACGAGGCCCCCGACTGACCTGCCGCGAGGCCTTGCCCGGCGACTGGCCGTGCCGGCGATGATGGCGTTGAGCCTCTCGCTCGGCGCGCAGCCCGCTGCCGCGCAGTCGCCCGAATCGGACCTCGCACCGGATCATCTTGGTGCGCTGCCGGACAGTTCCACCTTCGCGATGCCCGATCTCGGGGACAAGCTGCTCGATTCGTCCCAGCTGGTCGACGAGCACAAGCGCTACGCGCTGAAGTGGGGCCTGGCGATCCTGCCCGCCGATTACACGAGCTTCACGCAGGACCCGACCAGCGTCCATCAGGTCGGTCTGCAGGACGACAAGCACGAGGTCCGCTCCGCACGCCTCACCGCGCGCGGCTACGTTGACCTCGGGCGCCAGTGGGACTACGTGTTCAGCTACGAGTACAAGGGCTTCGATCAGACCTCGACGGCCAACTGGGCCGCGTCGGACGTGTACGTCGGCACCGACACCAACACCTTCCTCGGCAAGGTGACCATTGGCAAGCAGAAGGAGCCGTACGTCTACGAAATGGTCGGGGACTCGCCGAACCTCGCGCAGAACGAGCGGCTGCTGAATCCGTTCTTCAAGTCGCGCAGTATCGGCGTGCGGTTCGCCAACACCTACGGCGACAAGCTCGGAACGTGGTCCGCCGGCTGGTACAACGACTGGTTTGCGAGCGGCAAGTCCTTCGTCACCAATGGCCAGGATGTCGCGGCGCGTATCACGGTACTGCCGGTCTTCACGAACCAGGGCGCGGATTATCTGCATTTCGGCGCGTCCCTTCGTTACCTCGGCGCGTCGGACGGCATCATTCGTCTGCGTGGCAAGCCGGCGTCGAACGTCGCGTCGAATTTCGTCGACACCGGCAACATCGCCGCCAACCACGCCTGGAACACCGGACTCGAGGCACTGTGGAATGCCGGTCCGTATTCCCTGCTCGCCGAATACGCGGGCTCCCGGGTGCATTCCTACGCCGGCAGCAACCCGAGTTTCTACGGCTATTACGCGACGGCGAGCTGGGTGGTGACGGGCGAGCACCGCAACTACGACCGCAATGTAGGGTACGCACGGCGCGTGCTGCCAACCCGGTCCATCGGTGCCTGGGAAGTCCTGCTGCGCTACGGCGTTGTCGACCTCACCGACGGCGCCGTGCAGGGCGGCAAGATGAAGGGCTGGTGGACCGGCATCAACTGGTGGGCCACTCGCCGCTGGAAGGCGAGCGTGGGCTACGGCACCATCGACCTCGACAAGGGCGGTCAGGTCGGTAATACCCAGACGGTCCTCACCCGCATTCAGTGGATCTTCTGAGCGACCTCTGACGCGTGCGGTCGACCGGCGCCCACCTCGCCGGCGGCCGTCGCATGGCACTGCTGCGGTCGATTTCACCGACCGCGGAATCCATTGACGGCCTATCACCGAACTGCCTTGCAGACCGTTTAACGTTGGCACGTCGCCAATCCAGCGCGTTCGGCGGGTAAAGGATGACCGGTATGGACAGTGAGCACAGGCGCCGGATTCGCGGGACGGCCACCGCCACGCTGCTGCTCGCGGCATGCGCTGCCGCTGCCGAGCCCACGGCCGGTGAGCCGGCCGACCGCACGGCCGACGAGCGCCTCGGCGAAATCGTCGTCTTTGGCCGGCGCGATCGCGATCCCAGCCAGATATCGGCCGATGCCGAGCGACTGGTGGCGGTGCCCGGTGCCCTGGGTGATCCCGTGAGCGCCGTGTTCAGTCTGCCGGGCGTCGTCTACGCGGGTGGCGATACCGGCACGCCCGCCGTGCGCGGGTCCGGTCCTGAAGACAACCTCTACCTCGTCGACGCGCTGCCGGTCGCCTACGTGTTTCACTCGCTGGACGTCGGTGCCTCGGTATTCAGCGATCAGATTCTCGGTACGTTCGAACTACGGCCGGCCGCCTACGGTCCCGAGTTTGCCAATGTCACCGGTGCGGTATTCGATATCGGCCTTCGCGACCCGCGCAACCAGCCACTGCGGACCACCGTCGACCTGTCGATGATCCGCTCGGGGCTCTTCGTCGAGTCGGGCCTGACCGAGCACACGGCGGCATACGCCTCGGTACGCCAGAGTACTTTCCATCTTTTCATCAAGTCCGGTGCCACGAGCGACGGGATCGAACTCACCAAGCCGCCGCGCGACAGCGATTACCAGGCCAAGTGGGTCTGGCGCCTTGGCGAACAGCAGAAGCTGACGCTGGCGGCGAACGGCGCGACGGACTCGGCCCAGGCCGGGTTCCAGTCCGACTCGCAGATCGTGGCCGAGAACCCGGATTTCCTCGGCGCCGCGCGGCTCGATACCCACTACAACAACCAGACACTGACGTGGGATCGCGCGGTGACCGACGGCGCGCAGATCCGGCTCGCCGTCGGCCACGGCCGGGAGGTCAGCGATTCGTCGCTCGGTTCGGGCTATTTCTTCAACGAAGTGCTTGACCGGGACGTCGCACGCGCGCTCATCGACGCCCCGCTCGGCGGCGTGAACACGCTGCACCTCACGGGAGAAGTGTCGCGCACCCGACACGATGCCGACTATCGCCAGGTCCTGTTCGTCTGTAACGAATTTGACCCGACCTGCACGGACAACCGGCGCGGCATCGTGGCGGGTACGCCCGGCCTGCTTGAGACCTCGCGCGTCGCGGCCCTCTCCGACAGCTGGCACCCGCGGTCCGATCTTCGTGTCGACGGCGGTTTGCAGTGGCATACCAACTCGTACACGGGCGAGCGCTTTGTCGAGCCGCGCGGCGCGGTGCACTGGAGCGTGACGGGGTCGACGACGCTGAGCGCCAAAGCGGGCGAGTACGACCGGCTGCAGAGTACGCAGTACCTCTACGAGGGCATTGGTAACCCCGGGCTGCGCTCCGCGCGCGCGACCCACTACGCCGTCGGGCTGCGCGAGGATCTGGGCGGCGGCTACGGCGTGTCGGTGGAACCGTACGTGAAGACGCTGTCCAACCTGCCGCTCGCGCTCGATCCGGCGCAACCTGACGCGGCGCGGCTGTACAGCAACGACGTCCGCGGTCGTGCCTACGGCGCAGACCTGTTCCTCGAGAAGAAGCGCACCGATCGCTGGTCGGGGTGGCTCGCGCTCAGTTACGCCCGCAGCGAGCGCACGGACGAGCGCACCGGGCTCACGAGTCGCTACTACCTCGATACGCCCGTCATCGCCAACGCGGTGTGGAGCTACCAGTGGCGGCCGACGATTGACGTCGGGGCGCGCTTGACCGTGCGCAGCGGGCAGCCCACGACACCGATCGTTGGCGTGGCGGAGAATCCGTACTTTCCCGGCTACGTCACGCCGCTGTACGGGGCACCCTATTCGACGCGGTTACCGACCTACCGGCGTCTTGATCTGCGCATCAAGTGGTCGTTCAGCCTGTACGGCAACCCGAGTTCACTCAGCCTCGACGTGATCAACGCGCTCAATTCGAAAAATGTCGAGACGCGCGTGCTCGATTACCTGAAGAGCACTGCCGGCGGCCCGGTCTACACCAAGGACTACGAGGGACTGCCGTTCTTCCCCGCCCTGACGCTCCGCGTCCGCTTCTGAGGCGCGCGACGCACGGCGGTCAGCGCGCGACCCTGACCGTCGAGTCCCGCGCCGCCGCGCGATCCGGCCGTGGCGATCAGGGCATCGTCACGACGCCGCAGGCGACGCGGGGCCCGGAATTGCCGGACGGCTGCGTGACGAGGTCGTCCTTGTCGCGGTGAACGATGAGGCTGTGGCCGACGATCGAGGTCGGTCCCGCGCTCAAGGTCAGGCCGACGAGTGTCAGTGTCGTATCGACACGGCCGGCCCCGTCGGCACGGACGCTCGGCAGGTCACCGGCATGGTGCGGGGCATCGCCCGGGCCTCCGTGCGGCTGGCTCGTCGGATTGAAGTGCCCGCCGGCGCTCGCCGCGTCTGCGGCCGAGCAATCGCCCTTCTCGTGGACGTGGAAGCCGTGCTCCGAATTCGGCGCAAGGCCGTTCAGTACGACATGCGCCGTGACGCCGGTCTTGCTCTCGGTGAGATCAACCCGGCCCGTCACGGTGCTGTTGGAGCGTGACTCGAGGCTGGCCGTGGCGCGCGGTGCCGGGGGCTGGGTCGCGCAGGCGCCGAGCAGGGCGCTGGTCACGACGACGGAGACGATCTGGATTCGCATGGCCTGGGCTCCGGGGGAAGTGGTGCGGGTCGGGCAAGCATAGCCCGCCGCCGCGTGCCGTGCCCGTCGCGCCGGCGCCCGAGAGCGTCGCCAATGGCACAGTCCTGCCACCCTGCCGTCGTCCGTGGTGGCGTCCGTCATGGCGCTGGGCGAAACTAGTGTGCTGTCCAGGGCGCCTAGGAGTCGGAGCATGAACAAGGTTTACCGCGACGCGGAGTCGGCACTGCAGGGTCTGCTGCAGGACAACATTACGGTCGCCGCCGGTGGCTTTGGCTTGTGCGGGATTCCGGAGAATCTCATCGCGGCCTTGGCCCGTTCGGGTGTCAAGGGTCTCACCATCCTCGGCAACAACGCGGGCGTGGACGGCTTTGGCATGGGCGTGTTGCTGAACAACCACCAGGTCAGGAAGGTCGTTGCCTCCTACGTGGGGGAGAACAAGGAGTTCGAGCGGCAGGTCCTGAGCGGCGAGCTCGAGCTTGAACTCGCGCCGCAGGGCACG